>WQTL01000436.1 GCA_009786275.1 Bacillota bacterium
TACCGGCCCTCCCGCAAAAATAATGCTGCCAGCAGGCCCTTCACGCGCTCCCCGCCGGAAAGCGTGCCGAAGGGCCGGTACAGCGCCTCGCAGTTGAAATCGAGCAGGTTGAGTTCCCGCAGCAACTCCCACTCCTGCGCTTCCGGACAGAGCGCTTGCAGGACGTCCAGGGCTGTGCCGCTTTCATTCCCAACAGGGTAGGGGAAGTAATCGCACGCAACGCTTTTCGCAATGGATCCGTGGGCGTCCAACTCCCCCATGAGCAGGCGCAGGAAGGTGGTCTTGCCGCGCCCGTTGCGCCCGGTGAAGCCCAGCCGCCAGCCGGTATCCAGGGTGAAGGTGGCGTCCTCGAAGATGTTGTCGTAGCTGCCCTCGTAGGCGAAGGTGAGGTTGGTGGCTTGTATGGTGGACATGGTTCCCTCCCAAAAAATATAACAGGGCACAAGAACGCTCTTGCACCCTGTGACAGGTATTATGAATGCGCTTCTTGCTCATGGACATCAACAAGCCTGCTTTCGCAAGCTGTTTATGCCCGTTATTCATTTTAGCAAGAAGTGCTGCGCAACTTGGGATTCTCCTTTCGGTTGGTAGGGTAAGTATAGCAGACGGCGGCGGGGATGTCAAGCCTATTTCCAGCGTTGCGCCCAGATCGCGTCCATCACCCAAATGAACGGATACAGAATCATGCGCAGGGAGCCGAAAAAGCCGTCATAGTCGATGAACTTGCGGGGCACGGGGCTGCCCTCCGGCATGCCCTCGTAGGAGAGCAAAAACGGCTGCGTGCAGAGCGTACCGCCCTCGCCGGCGATTTCCGCGCGGACATACGCGCCGAGCTTCGCTTTGTTTTCCGTGAGAGAGAGCGTTTCACCCGCGGCGATCACTTCGCCGTTGGAGACCCAGCGGATTTCACTGTGATGTTCCGCCGTGATGGTGATGGTATCGCCTTGCACGGCGATGTTCGTAATCATGGGCTGTTCGCGGTCGTCAATGCGCACCGCCGAGAGGAACGCGCCGGTTTCGAGGCATTCGCGCAGGTTTTCGACGGTGGGCTCGGGCATGAGGGCCCATACCCAGCGGGTGTCGACGGAGTCCCAATTGTGGGAATCGCTGGTGGCCGTGCCGAACACATTGCGGCCCGTGGGCGCGAGGTTGCTCAGCAGCATGTCCCAGAGCACGCGGTCGGTCTCGGCCTTGAGCTCGATGCCGAGCAGCGCGGGGTATTTCTCCAGCAGGCGCTGGATTTTTTTGATGTAGTAGTCGTCGATGGACCAGGCGCCGTCGTCGAGTTCCCTGATATACCGGGTGTCGCTGGGGTGGTTGATCTGCACCAGGCCGCCTTTGCGGTCGATGTTGCGCACCACGGCGGCGTAGTCCCTGTCGCCGCCGGGGATGACATTGCCCCAGTCCACGAACCAGCTGTTGAGGTGCATCTTTTTGGTGGGGTGGTTGTGCTCGATGCCGAAGGGCACGCGGAGCATGCCGCGCCCATCGCGGCCAACGCCCTCGGTCATCTCCCGCAGGCGCTCTTCTGAAAGGCCCTGAATATGGATCTTTTTCTTGCTGAACAGGTTCCAGAAAGCCTTGAATACGGGCCGGTAGTTGGGCTTCGCCCAGCCCCGGTCCATCAGGCCGTGGTCGGTGACGGCGACGAAATCGTAGCCCGCGCCGTAGTAGCTTTCCAGGGCCTCGGCCATGGTCTGCTTGCCGTCGGAGGCCGTGGTGTGCGTGTGCAATTGCGCGCGCCGGGGCGTGTATTCAGACCAATCGACGTTCTCGTAAGGGTTTGTGATCACGATGTCCTCCGCGGCGCAAGCGCCGATGGCGAAAATCGCGGCAAGCAGGGCGAGGGCCAGGGCCGCGGCGAGCAGTCGCTTCATGTTCAGTCCCCCTGTTTTATTCATACAGCGGATACTTCCCGCACATCTCGTTTACGCTGGCGCGGATGGCGTCGGCGCTGTTCTCGAAGTCCGTGGCGGCGAGGTAAATCGCCTCGGCGATCTGGTCCATCTCGGGTTCTTTGAAGCCGCGCGACGTCACCGCCGGGGTGCCCACGCGGATGCCGCTGGTGACGAAGGGCTTTTGCGGGTCGCCCGGGATGGCGTTTTTGTTCACCGTGATGAATACCTCGTCCAAGCGGCGCTCGAGTTCCTTGCCGGTGACATCCAGGGAGCGCAAATCGAGGAGCATGAGGTGGTTGTCCGTCCCGCCGGAGACGAGGTTCACGCCCCGGGCCAGCAGGCCCTTGGCCAGGGCCTGGGCGTTGCCGACGATCTGCCGCTGATAGGACTTGAACTCGGGCCGCAGGGCCTCGCCGAAGCAGACCGCCTTGGCCGCGATGATGTGCATCAGCGGGCCGCCCTGGTTGCCCGGGAAGATCGCCTTGTCGATGGCGGGGCCGAGCTCCGCCGTGCAGAGGATCAGCCCGCCGCGCGGCCCGCGCAGGGTCTTGTGGGTGGTGGAGGTCACGACGTCCGCCCAGGGCACGGGGGAGGGGTGCAGCCCGGCGGCGATGAGCCCCGCGATGTGCGCCATATCCACCAGGAAATACGCGCCCACGGCCTTCGCGATGTCGCCGATGCGCCGGAAATCGATCACGCGGGCGTAGGCCGAGGCCCCCGCCACGATCATCTTCGGCCGCACTTCCTGCGCGGTTTTTTCCAGAGCGTCGTAATCCAGGAAGCCGTTTTCGTCCACGCCGTAGGGCACGAAATTGTAGAGCTTGCCGCTCATGTTCACCGGGGAGCCGTGGCTGAGATGGCCGCCATGGGCCAGGTTCATGCCCATGACGGTGTCGCCGGGCTGCAGCAGGGCGGAATACGCCGCCATGTTGGCCTGCGCGCCGGAGTGCGCCTGCACGTTGGCGTGGGGGGCCCCGAAGAGCTCCTTTGCCCGGGCGATGGCGATGCGCTCGGCCTCGTCCACGCACTCGCAGCCGCCGTAGTAGCGCTTGCCGGGGTAGCCCTCCGCGTATTTGTTGGTCAGCACGCTGCCCATGGCCGCCATCACCGCGGGCGAGACCAGGTTTTCGCTGGCGATGAGTTCGATGTTGCGGCGCTGGCGGGCCAGCTCGCGGCCCATGGCCGCGCCCACCTCCGGGTCGGACTGCGAGACGAAGCCTATGGTGTCCATCAGGTCTGCGTACATGAAAGTACCTCCGTTGATTTGTATGAGAGTATTTTAGCATATCCGGGGGGCGGGGTCAAGGGGAAAGTTGCATACGGCAAGACGATCCGTTTTGCTCCCCCCGCTTGCGCTGCTGCTTTACGCACAAGGGGGAATAGACAGGCCCGCGAGGGCGCGGAATGGGCGGGGGAGTGAGGTTGGATTGCCGGCCCCGGCCGGCGCATATCGCAAAACCCCGCTGTGGCGGGCTTTTGGGAAAGCTGAGCCCCGGCATTCTGAAATGCCGGGGCTGTGCGCCGGTGATTGTGCTTCAGGCTCTCGCCGCTACAGCAGGTAGAACCTCTTGACATTGGGCCACCAGCCCGGCGCCATCTCGTGGATTACAGTGAACCAGCTCGGGACGATCAGGAAGATCGGCATGACAACCAGGCCGAATATGCAACCCAGGAACAGCGTGTGGAAGGGCAGGTCGAATACCATCTCGACGGTCAGGTTGGGTATGCCATAGTTGAGGAGCGGCAGGCCCAGGGACAGCAGCGGGAAGAAGAATTTGGTGATCTTATTGCGGGTGGTGGTCAGGCAGGCCTGGATTCTCTCCCAGCAGGTGGGCGGCGGCGGCGGCGGGAGGATGTCGTACG
The DNA here is from genome assembly GCA_009786275.1 of Bacillota bacterium. GTDB lineage: Bacteria > Bacillota > Clostridia > Oscillospirales > Acutalibacteraceae > WRMQ01. Next base: position 3,762 of record WQTL01000436.1, read on the forward strand.
CATCAAACAGCGGCTTGACCCAGATGCTGCACTCGTGCTTGACGATGTCGCCGGCGGTGATGACCGCGCCCACGGGGAACCCGGCGGTCCCATGGCCGCACCGCATTACCTCCCACTTGCCGTTGGGGACGAAGGTTTGCGTGGCGGTGGCCGCTTTCGAAGCGGCGGGCAGCGCAGGGCCGTACCCGTAATTCTTGTCGTATTCCAGGTACTTGCGGCTGGCGGTGCCCGCAGGGAATGTCACGCCCGCTTCGCCCCTGACGTAGTACATCACAATATATCCGTCGTCGGCGGTTTGGGGATCAGGGTCGTTGTCGTCAAGGTCGCCCGGGTTCCAAGGCGGGCCGACAGGCGGGTCGACCGGGATGGGGGGCACCGCGGGATTGGGGCCGGGGTCGTCTTCCCCGGTGCCCGGAACCACCTTGGGCTCCCACTTGGCGTACAGCTTCAGGATCGTCGGACCCGCGCCTTCCTGCTGCAGCGAGGTATCCGCGAGCATGCTGAGCAGCGCGGGGGTGGACTGCGTGCCCGTGTACGGCAGGAATACGCCGGTGTTGTCTTCGCGATACGTATAACCGGCCAAATTGTAGCCATCGCGGGCGTCCTGACCCACCATGGGCTCGTCGGGGTTGCTGATGGTCAGCACTGGGCCGCCGCTTAGCTTGAACGGATCCGCCGCCCCGGCGTAGTTGGCATAGTAGCGCACGACGTATTGGTTCGGCGTATAGACGGCCTTCAGCTTGGTGTTGCCGTTGAGCTCAATCCCGGTATGGCCCGCGGCCTGGACATCGGCATAGCCGGGGACGAATTTCGCGGAAGGCGGGGCCGGGGATGCAGGCTGATCGATCTCCCAGTGGTCGAAGGCCCAGCCCGCCTTCGTGGGCTGATACGGCACAAAGACGCTCAGGGGAATCGTTTCACCCAACACCGCGCCGGTGTACGCCGTGCCCACGGAGGCCGGTACGCCGCCGTCGGTGTCGATCGTCACCGTCACGGGGGTGCCGGTTTTCCAGATGGCGTAGATTGTGTGGTCCACATTCTGGACGAAGAACTGGTTGTTCAATAACAGGCCGTCGTTAATCGTCGTGCCCAGGCCGTTCGCCTGGCTGTTCCAGCCCGCGAAGATGAAGCCGAAGCGGGTGGGGACAGGCAGCGCATCCGGTGTCGTCAGCGTAGACGGCGCAGCGAGCGGCTTTTCCCCATAGGTGGAGCCGAAATACCTGTCTCTCGTTTCAGAAGGCTCGGGGCCATCCGAGGGAACCGGGGTACCGTAGTTGTAGTTCAGGGTCACGACAAATTTTTCCGGCGCCCACCTGGCATAGAGCGTGACGGGGGAAATGCTGGCGGCGCCCAGCGCGGGGGCCGCCGCGTACAGGTTGCTGTACTTCACAAGGGTGCTGCCGGGGAAGTGGCCCACTGTGGTGGTGAGCGGCTTCCGGGCCGGGCCGATGGTATCCGCGGCCACGTTGGACAGGCTCCAGCCTTCGAAGATGTAGCCGGTCTTCGTCAGGGCGCTTCCGTCGGACAGCGCCGTGGTGGCATCCGCGTCGTATTCGACCGTCTCATCCGACACCGTGCCCGTACCTGTGTTCGCGCGGTACTGGATTTTGTAGGTCAGCGGAATCCACTTGGCGAAAGCCTTGCGGTCGGTTGTTTCAAAGGGCCTGGGGTTGAGGATGACCGCCTCGGTATATGCCGCGTCGAGCCACCACTGGCCAAAGGTATACCCGGCCCTCTGCGCGCCGCCGGGCCTCGGAACCGAAGCGACGAGCGTGCCGGCGGGGATGCCGGACATGGTGACGGTCTTGTTCAGCACTGCGCCGCCGTTGGCGTTTTGCGAGCCGACATCCACGTCGGGCGGGCCCCAATCGAAGACGAAGGTATCGGTGTTCAGGTTGCCCGTGTCGACCCATATGGCGTCGGCATAGATGATGTCGCCGTTATCTATGGTGAGGTTCCGCACACCCTCGCCTATGTCGTAGACCGAACCGGCCTTCGTCCCGGTGGCAATCCTCCAGCCGGCCAGCTCCCAGTTGCCCGTCGCGGGCGCGGTCGGCGCGGTGATTTTTGTCCCGGTGACGGGCGAGGCAGGCACCAACACCTCTTGCGGGGAGCCGACGGCCCCCAGCATGTTGAATTCCTGCCCGTAGTACATCGGTATCTCGATGTACCCGCCGCCCGCGCTGCCGCCGCCGTTGCGCAGCCGCAGCTTGTACTCAATCGGCTGGATCCACCACACCCATTTCAGGTTCTGCACTTTTACGGCCTGGTTGGGGCTGCCCGCCCCGTCCGGCGCGCGGGTGCCCGGGGAAACGGGGGCGAGGTACCTGCCCAGGGCGGGAGCGGCCGTTGCCGGAAGCCCCGGCGGCGTAATATCCGTCTTCACCACGCCGGCGTCGATATACGGCACGCTGACAGCCACGGGGTCGGTCTTGTAGCCCACGGGCAGGTCAAGGGCATGGTCGTAGTCCGAGACCACGCTGTCGCCCAGCGTGTAGGGCACCATGTTGCCCGGCACATACATGGGGATCAGGCCGCCGGTGATGGCGTTGCGGTATTCCATCTCGGCCTGGCCGGTCTGGGGCTGCAGGGCGTCGCGTGCCAAAACCACCTTATAGGCCAGGCTGCCCGCCAAATTGCTATTGGCCAGGTCCGTAGCGACGGTCGCCCCATTGAACGGGTAGTCCGGCTGGCACAGCGCCAGGGCCAGGGCCTCGAGGTTCGCGCGGTAGCCCAGCCAGCCGCGCATGCTCATGTACTGCTCCATGGAAGAAATTTCTTTCTGCATCTGATCGCGCAGGTTCTCCTTGTTGCGCGCGGTCCATTCCACGGTGGCGCCGTTGCGGTGCCTTGATAATGAATCCGCACTGTTTATTAACGCAGTTGATTGGCCATATCCCCACCAAGTGTAGACACCCAGCGCCGTGGCCTCGCCGCTGGGAACTCCCGCGTTAATCGCTGTGTTGAGGGACCCATAATAAGGGATGCCGTATGAAATACGAGACATATTATGACCAGTTCCGCCGGTCGCAGTTACTCCGCCATATGTCGCGGCAGTGCCTGTATACTCGACCGCGCCCGCGCCTCCAATGGGATTTCCAATGGGGTTTTCATACCATGAGCCGACGTCATTTTCGGTGTAAGCGCCCCAGATACCATGTTTTCCGGACGAATTTACACCGGTTATGACGCTGGATTCGCCATTATAGGCTCCAGCGACTCCATTGCTGGTCGTGACATCCGCGCGCATGATCACATGGACAAATTTCAGCTGCGGAATCTGGTTCAGGTTGCCGTAACGGCTGGTGTCCACCACGATATAGCCCTTGGCGGCGGGGGACTCGTCGTTGTTCGGATCCCAATAGGTGGTACCGGAATAAGATTTGGTACCGCTCGCCGAAATACCGCCCTCGCCCGCCGTCGCGCTGTCAGTCGTGTCGTTCCCCCTATTCAAGGCGGAGGTCCATGTGTTGCCGAATAGCCTGGACTGCAGCGTAGCGTTTGCGTTGCGGTTGCCGCCGTCGGGGGGCTTCAGGCCGTAGTGGACGCCGATGATGAAAGCGCCGGAGTCATAATAGGAATCATAACAGCTGCCTACGTTCGGTGTGCTGGCGCTTGTGGAGCCGGTGATGGCGCGGGCATCGGTCTTATGGATGTAGGAGTAGCAGTAGGATTCGAGTTCGCCGTCGCCCAGCGTGAAGACGACCTTCCAGCGCAGCAGGCCGGACTTGCTGATCGTTGTAGTGTTGTTGCTGATGGTCCAGTTCCAGTTGCCCGAGCCGCCGGCGGCAGCGCTGATGGTCTGTACGTAGCCCGTGCCGCCGTTGTCGTCCAGGGTGAGAATGGGCGCGGTGTTTACGCCCGGGTAGTTGAAGTGGATGTAGCCGGCGGTATGCTCACCCCGGCCAATGGTGTTGTTTTTGATGTCGGCATTCACTTGGATCCAGTTGTTGACCGTGGAGTTTGCGCCGAAGTTGTTGGCGAAGTACTGCGTTCGGTTGTTCAGGGGGTTGACGTAGATGGTTTCCGGTGCGCCGAAGATGAGCACCTTGGGAAGTGACGCCGCACTGGTGACGGTGAGCATTGCCCCGGATTGGACACTGCCCGCGATGGCGATAGCGGACGCCAGCAGCGCGACGGAAAGCACGATGCTTATCACCCGCTTGCTTTGCTTCCCTACCTTCGGAAGACTGAATTTACCCATTTCGCTCCTTCTTTCTATGTGTTTGTTGGTCTGATCTACCTGAAAATGCGCGATGCGTTCACAACAAGTTTAGCACAAAAAAGATTGGTATGCAAGCATTTTTTTAAAAAAACTCCACAATATTTTCACGAAAGGCATTCGGAGTCCAGTAAGTTTGTTCTGATTTTTGGCAGGCATGATCTCATACAGTGCGGTAACGCTGTGGCCGCTGCCTATTGAAAGTCCGTCGCGCGCTTGACATAATCCCTGTAAACATAGCGTGTTTCCGGCGATGGCGCAATGGCTTTTTACAAGCTCGCGGCAAATTTAGTGTCCTGGCTCCCCCCGGCCTGCGGGGCACCCCCCTCGCGAGCGAGAGGGGCCAGGGGATAAGGCAAAAACGCGCAAACCATTCAAGCAGTCGCTTATGCATAAACCCAAAAACCCCCCTCGTTCGCGAGGGGGGGTGGCCGCCTCGGGCGGCCGGGGGGAGCTAGTGCAGCAAAAAT
>WQTL01000437.1 GCA_009786275.1 Bacillota bacterium
ATTTTTGAGCTCCCCCCGGCCTTCGGCCACCCCCCTCGCGAGCGAAGGGGGCTTTTTCATACGCCCGAATACGCGCTGAACCCGCCGTCCACCGCCACCATGCTGCCCGTGACGAAGGACGAATACGCCTCGTCGCACAGGAACAGCAGGGCCCCGGCCAGCTCCTCCGGCAGGCCGAAGCGCCGCATGGGCGTGGCCGCGAGAATCTTGTTGCTGCGGGCCGTGGGGGAGCCGTCGGGGTTCCACAGCAGGGTTTTGTTCTGGTTGGTGGAGAAAAAGCCCGGCACGATGGCGTTCACGCGGATGCCCACGGGCGCGAAATGGGTCGCCATGAACTGGGTAAAGTTGCTCACCGCCGCCTTGGCCGCCGAGTAGGCCGGGATTTTCGTCAGCGGGCGGATGGCGTTCATGCTTGTGACCATCACGATGGCGGGGTGCTCCTTCGCCGCCAGATCCCGGGCGAATACCTGCGTGGGCAGCAGCGTGCCGAGAAAGTTCAAGTTGAACACCTTCGAGATGCCTGCCGGGTCAAGGTCGAAGAAGGTCGTGACACCCTCGATCTTCTCTTCCAGGTCGACGGCCTCCAGGGCTTCTTTTGAGGTGGTGCCGCTGGGGTGGTTGCCGCCGGCCCCGTTCACAAGAATATCGCAGGGGCCAAAGGCGGCGTTGACCTGCTCCCGGGCGGCCTCGAGGCTGGCCTTATCGAGGACGTCGCATTGCAGGGCAAGGGCCGCGCCGCCCTGTTCGAGAATCGCGTTCGCCACGGCCTGCGCGGCCTCAAGATTGAGGTCCAGCACAGCGGTTTTGACGCCCTGGGAGGCCAGGACTTTCGCGAAATAGCCGCAGAGGACGCCGCCCCCGCCGGTGACGACGGCGGTTCTGTTGGCAAGGTTGGGGTGGGTAAAGGGCATGGTGAGGTCTCCTGTCTTTTTGCTTTTTATATGGCTGATTTAAAGAATGCCTATTATCTACATATCCTTTTCGACAAATGTTACAAAACCATTGTCAATCCAGTCTTTCGTTTCCTTGCGATAATCTATTCCGATTGTTGCTAACCCCACAATAGTACAACCGAGCTTTTGCAGCAGGTTCATGCAACAACACATTGAGATACCTGTTTCCACCCATTCATCCACAATAAGGATCCTGTCACCTGCATTTATATAACTTTCCTTTAATTCTAAAGCTTTTGACGTATCAGAATAATCATTATAGCTTTGCGAGACAAGAACACCCTTTGGATATGGCAGTTTATCAATTTTTCTCAGTGGAACAAATCCGACATTAAGTTCCTTTGCCATTGCACTTCCCATGATCCAGCCTATGGCTTCCGGGGCGGCAACATAATCAATGATTCCGACATAAGGGGTTGACAGATATTTGATTATATCGGTAAACAATTCTGAATCTTTAAAGACAGGAAATAAATCATATCTTCCAATGCTGTCTTTAGGAAGAACCTCCAGTATTCTATCTTTCAAATTTTGATTGCCCATATCTACCTCCAAAAAGCATATTTCTGCGTCCACATTATTTCGCCCAGTCCCTGCTGCGTTCCACGGCCTTTTTCCACCCGGCGTAGAGCTTGTCGCGCTCCTCCACGGGCATTTGGGGCGTGAACACGCGGTCCACCTGGCGGTTGCTCTCGATCTCGGCCTTGTCCTTCCACACGCCCGCCACCAGGCCCGCCATGTAGGCCGCGCCCAGGGCCGTGGTCTCCACCACCTTAGGGCGGTTGACCTTCGCCTGGCTGAAGTCCGCCTGGATCTGCATCATGATGTCGCTGACGCTGGCGCCGCCGTCCACGCGCAGCTCGCTGAAGCGGATGCCCGCGTCGGCCTGCATGGCTTCCAGGAGGTCGCATAGCTGGAAGGGGATGCACTCGATGACCGCCCGGGCGATGTGCGCGCGCCCCGCGCCCCGGGTCAGGCCCACCATGGCCCCCCGGGCATACATGTCCCAGTAGGGCGCGCCGAGGCCCGTGAAGGCGGGCACAAGATAGACCCCGTTGGCATCGGGCACGGAGGCGGCCAGCTCGTCGCAGCGGGGTGCGGAATCGATGAGCTTCACCTCGTCGCGCAGCCACTGGATCACCGAGCCCGCGTTGAAGGCGCTGCCCTCGATGGCGTATTCCACTTCGCCGCCTATCCCCCAGGCGGGGCCGGTGAGGAGGTTATTCGCGCTGCGCACGCGCTTGCCGCCCGTGTTCATCAGCAGGAAGCAGCCGGTGCCGTAGGTGTTCTTCGCCTGGCCGGCCTGAAAACAGGCCTGCCCGAACAGCGCCGCGGGCTGGTCGCCGACGGCCCCGGTGATGGGCAGGCCCGCCAACTCGTGCAGGCCGATCATGCCGGGGGCAACCTCACCGTGGAAATCGCCGGAGGGCACGGGTTTCGGCAGGATATTCATGGGCACGCCCAGCAGGCCGCAGAGCTCCTTATCCCAGCAGAGCTTATCCACGTCGAACAGCATGGTGCGGCAGGCGTTGGAGTAGTCGGTCACGTGGCTCTTGCCGCCGGTGAAGTTCCAGATCAGCCAGGTTTCCACCGTGCCGAAGAGCAGCCGGTCCTGCTCGGCCAGCTCACGCGCGGCGGGGACGTTGTCGAGGATCCACTTGATCTTCGTGCCGGAGAAATACGCGTCGACGACCAGGCCCGTCTTGCGCTGGACAAGGTCGGCTAGGCCCCGGGCCTTCAGCTGCTCGCAAAGATCGGCCGTGCGGCGGCACTGCCACACGATGGCGTTGTAGACCGGCCGCCCGGTGGCCCTGTCCCACAGGATGGTAGTCTCGCGCTGGTTGGTCACGCCGATGCAGGCGATGTCCTTGAGCGGCACCCTGCCCTCTATCGAGGCGAGCACCATCTCCAGGGCGTTCATCTGGCTGTAGAGGATCTCCATCGGGTCGTGCTCCACCCAGCCCGCCTGGGGGTAAATCTGCCCGTATTCCTTCTGCGCCTTGGCGACGATGCCGCCCTGCTTATCGAACAGGATGGCCCGGGAGCTGGTGGTGCCCTGGTCCAGGGAGAGGACGTATTGTTTCGGCATATGAATGGCCCCCTTTTTTAAATAAAAAATAAGAATGCAGAATGCAGAAATAATTTTTATTATTATAGCATGGGGGGAGGGAAAAGGCAAGGGCGGGATGTATGGTTTTTGTGTTTTTTGCGGAGACGCACTGCCGTGCGTCTCTACATCCTCAAAACGCAGGCCCCCGCGTTCCCGCAGGGGCCCGGGTGTTCAATTAGTCGTCGTCCTCGTCGGCAGATAGGCCAAGCATTTTTTCAGCCAGTCTCCGTATGGATCCCATCGATGTTGCGCTGGCACCCTTGAAAAGCTCGGCGGCTTGTCGCAACTGTTCCATTTTGCGCGTGTCCTCGTTGGCCAAGGGGCTTCGCAGATCCTCGTACATTCTCGCGTACAGCGCGATGATGCGCTGGTTGGTGGTCTCGCGGGCCTGCACGATAGAAACCAGGGCCGAGGCCGTTTCGCTTTGCCCTTCCTCCAGGCTCCCAATGGCCTTCAGGCCGTCGCGCAGGTAGTCGTTTTCCCTGACGATCAGGTCGAGCTTTTCTAGGAGGGATTCCGCTGTAAAGGGCTGCGTATTGTTATCGCTCATTGATTGATCCTCCAAATTCATATTTGGCGGACACGCAAGACAGATCGTGTGCTCATCTATGAAGCGTGCCCTGCCATGTTTCACGAGCCCGCGGGCCCGCTTGGGATAGGTCGCCTCATATTCGTTGCCGCGCTCGTCCACAACAGTGATGTTTTTTTCGATGGGTGTCATCCCCCTTGCCGTGAAGTTCAAGCGGAAACCGCGAACCGCCGTTTTTTGTGATGGGTGCCGTCCCCAAGTTCGCCGGTCAAGTATAGCATGGGGCGAGGGGGATGTCAAGAAATTTCGGAAGCTTACACAATCTCCAAATCGAGGCCCTCCGGCAGCTTTGGGAACGCCGCCGCGGGCAGTGCCTGGTACCAATACGCCACCGAGGAGATGTCGTCCTGCAGCGGCAGGTACGTGCCGTCGCCCCGCCAGCCCAGGGCCTGTATGGTGACTTTCAGGCCGCTTTCAAAGCGCACCGGGTCCATGATATGCCAGCGGTAGAGCGAAAAGCGTTGCTGGGAATTGTACAGCCCGTCCGGCTTCGAGAGCATCTGCATGCCGGCGTAGGGCGACGAGAAGTCGGTGTACCCGCCCGCATCGAAATTGTAGGAGCCGCAGAAGTAGTCCTCTGTGCCCGTGCCGCAGATGGTGGGATGCTCGTCGCCGTCCAGGCGGAACTTGATCTCGCCCTCGCCCCACCAGCCGTCGCTGTGCACGCCCCAGAGCATCTGCGTGCCCACGTAGTGCCCTTTGCCCCTTACGCCATCCAGAATGGTATACACTTCGCCCCGGGGCAAGGGATTGCGCCGCCGGAACTGCGCGTGGAAGTAGGCGGCGTCCTCCGGCACCCGCGTGAGGGTGTAGTCGATCTGGTAGTACAGCGTCATGTCCTTGCCGTCGGTGTTCTCCAGGGTCACGCGGCAGCGCCCGCGGAAGGGCATCTCCCAGTAGCAGTTCAGTCCCGTCCTGGGGTTGACGCACACGGCGAGGGAGCGGACGCCGAAAAAGCCCCGGCCCTTCGGCTCCATGGGGTAGGCGAAGAAATCCCCCGCCGGGCACTCCACGGAAGGCGTTTCGCTGCCGTCCCAATAGATGCGCAGAATGGAGCTGCGCCAGCGCCCCGTGGGCGTCATCCAGATATGCTGCACCGCGCCCTCGCCCTCGATGTCGGCGAGCACGCGGGTCTCCCCCGCCGCCACGACTACGCTCGGCGACACTTTCCAGCCCATGCCGAGGTCCCGCGCGGCGTTCGCGCCGGTGCCCTCACGGGCCTGCCCGCCCTTGCCCTTTTCCCCGGTGAAGTTTTCGGGCGATACCGAGCGCGTTTTCGCGTCCGAAAGCAGCGAAAGATTCCCAAGGTGCATGGATAGGCCGTTAAACATGATATCATAGCTCCTTTATAAAACTGTAGGGGCGGCATTTATGCCGCCCGCTTGATATGATAAATAAATTACATCCCGTCCGGCGCCAGCGGCGCCGGCCCCTGCGCCTTCCTCGTGAAAAACGCCAGCCGCAGGTATTTGTCCGTGCCCATGTAGGTCCGCACCCGCACGGAGTTGGCATAATAAAGCGTCCATAGGAACAGGCTTAAGAGGATCCCCGCGGTGATGATGATGTCCGTGGCCAGGGAGGTCCCATTCGGGTAGCCGCAGAGCAGATGGAGCGTCCACCGCGCGGCCGCGCTGACGGCGCTGCCGATATATCCCAGCTGCCAGGTGCGCACGAAGCGCGGGTCGCGCCGCAGGAGCATGACCACCCATACGATGTTGATGATCGTCGAATACACCTGGCACAGCTGCATCGCCAGCTGCAGCCAGAACTCGGCGGTTTCATAGCCGCGCCACACCCGCCAGAAGCTGCCCGGATAGAACTGGCTGATCACCGCGAAAAAGAGCGTAAGCGGCGCCATAACCACGAAGAACTTCGGCAGTCCGCCCAGCTTCTGATAGGGATGGCTTGTGATTTGGGGCTGGGGATAGTAATAATACAATTATGTTGCCTCCTGCGCATCTTCCTGTTCCGCCGGCAGATCCGGCACCATCGGGACCGGCCCCTCCGTTTTCTTCGTGAAAAACGCCAGCTTCAGGTATTTGTCCGAGCCCATGTAGGTGCGCAGCCGCACGGATTTCCGGAAATACTGGGTGAACAGGAAAAAGCCCAGGACGAGCAACAGGAGGATGATGATGTCGGCTATCAGGCCGACGGCGTCGTTGGAGCTGTATTCGGAGTTCAGCACCTCCGGGTAGCCGTAGCCCAGGTGGATCATCATCGTCGCCGCCTGTTTGAGGAAGCTGCCGATGTAAATCAGCTGCCAGATGCGCGCAAAGCGCGGGTCGCGCCGGATGATCATGACCGCGTACGTGATCTGCAGGGCCCCGATGTAGAGCATGCAAATCACGATCACGAGCTGCATCCAGAATTCCCCGGGCTGATAGTTGGGCCAGACCCGCAAAAACCCGTTGCTGTTGAAATGGCTGACCACATTGGAAAACGCGCCGATAAAGGTGAAGATCACGATGGTCAGCAGCCAGCCGCCCAGCTTCTGATAGCGATGCGCATAGTTTTTCATTACAAATCTCCTTCTTCCGTTTTATGGTTTGCTTTTTTTGAGAAACACTTGCCGAAGAACGCCAGCCGCAGGTATTCGTCCGAGCCCATGTACGCCTTTACCCGCGCGGATTTGCTGTAGTACCGCATGGCGACGAGCGGCCACAGGACGCAGCCCGCCCCCTGGAGGGCCAGAAGAACCTTGCCCGACGGCTGGAACCCGTACAACAGGCCGTAGGCCAGCTGCACCAGGATATTGACGGCGAGCGCGGCGAAGGCCAGCTGGCGGGTGCGCAGGAAGCCCGGGTCGCGCTGCACGATCGCTATCGCCGCGAACACGTAGATCAAGTTCAGCAGCATGGAGACGGCCTGCCCGGCCAGCAGCAGATATCCCTGCGCGCCGATGTACATCTGCCAGCCGCGGATCACGTCCATCGCGCCGCCCTCGCCGAATTGCAGGGCGAGGCCCGCGGTCTGCAGGAAAAACAGGATCACGACGCACAGCAGCCACCCGCCCAGCTTTTGATAGCGGGGATTGTTATCGGACATGCATTGCTCCTTCCTGAAAAACCATAGGCGGGCGCAGCGCCCGCCCCTTGGTATTCACTTGTTTTCCTGAACAATCGCCTTGAGTTTTTCGATGAACTCCTCCAGGGTTGTGCACTCTTGCGCCACTTCGAGGAGAATCAGGCGCTCAACCTGCTTAGATAGTTTCTCGATGGTTTCAGCGCTATTCGGCATGGATTCCAACCTCCCTTCCATGACTATCATACCACAACCCCGGGCAAAAAGTCAAGCCTCAATTCTGTATAATCCTCTCCACCACCAGCTTGCGGAACTCCGGCGTGAGCAGCGAAAAATACACCGAAAAGCCCGTGATGCGCACGATCAGGTCGGGGTATTTCTCCGGGTTCTCGTAGGCGTCAAGGACTTTTTCCCCGTCGATGATGTTGATGTTCACCAGCGAGCCGCCGAGGTCGCAGCAATAGGTCATCAGCCAGCTGGTGATGTTGTCGATGCCCTCGTCGCCCTTGGCCAGCACGGGGTCGATCTCCAGCTGGATGGGCGCGGTGTTGCCCCAGGCGGGCTGCACCCCGGCCACGGCCACCCCCATGGCGGTCAGCGCGCCGGATTCCTTGAAGCCGGGCTCGGGGTTGGCCCCGTGGGTGACGGGCGCGCCCTTTTTGCGGCCGTTGGGGGTGGCCATCACGGCGGCCCCCATGCCGATGGTGTTCGCCCAGCTGAACAGCCCCGGGATCATGTTGAAGCCCATGGGGCTCGGGCACTTCTTGGTGTGGTACACCAGCCGGTCGACGATCTCCTTCGCGTATTCGTCCGCCCGGGTGCCGCCGAAGCCGTAGCGCGGCGTGTTCTTCATATAGAGCCGCATGTCCTCGCGGCCCTCCCAATCCTCGTGCAGGGCGCTGAGCAAATCCTCCCAGGTCATCACGTTTTCGTCCTCGATGGCGCGCTCCATGCTGGCGAAGCTGTCCGCCACGGTGCCCAGGGCCACGAAGTCGATGCAGAAGTTGTAGTTGTCCACGCCGCCGCCGGCGATGTCAATCCCGCGCTCGATGGGCCCGTGGCACATGAAGTCCAGGGCCATTTCGGGCCGCATGAACTGGTAAAAGCGGTACTGCATGTCCACGGTCTTTTTGATGGTGCCGATGCAGATGTCCAGGTGCTTGTCGAACAGCTGCCACATGCGCTCCACGCTGCCGCCGCCCTCCTCCTCGAACTCCACCATGGCCCACTCGAGCACCTTGGCCATGTTGATCTTCACCACGTCGTTGAGGGTGTACTCCGTGCCGGGCAGGGCGCACCAGTTACAGCCGACTTTTACGCGCGTGCGGGCGACCTCGGCGCTGTAGCCGTTCTTCATGAAGCCCTCCACCATCACCCGGTCGCCGAGGTATGAGGGGTTGCCGCACTTGTCCTCGAAGAGGTACTCCACGCTCTTGCGCAGGAAGGCCTTGTCGATGCCCTCGTGTATGCGCAGGCACACGGCCGTGGGTATCTTGATCCAGTGGCAGGCCTCGATGGTCATCCAGGAAACCTCATTTGTGCGGTCGCTGCCGTCGGGCCAGGTGCCGCCGATCTCGTAGTACTGCGTGTCCTTCAGCAGCAGGCAGGCGATGTGGTAGGTCGCCTCGTCCCGGGTGATGCGCCCGGCGGCGAGATCATTGCGATAGAAATCGGTCAGCAGGTCCTCCATGGCCCCGCCCGCGCCCGAGCCGTTGAACATGCTCGACTGCACGAGGAAATACGTCAGGAACTGGCAGGCCTCGACAAACGTCGCGGGCGGCTC
>WQTL01000438.1 GCA_009786275.1 Bacillota bacterium
GCCTTGACGGGGATGGGGTTGACGTCGAGAAACAAATCGTTGCAGAGGTCCAGCCATTCCAGCTGGAGCGCGAGGCACCCGGCCTGGTCCCCGGCAAGGCCCGCCGCCGCGATGTCGCGCACGACCTCCGGGGCCACGTTGGAGACCACCGAGATGACCCCCTTGCCACCCAGGCCCATCAGTGCGGCGATCTGGTCGTCGTTGCCGGAGTAGAGCTGCAGCTCGTCCCCGCACAGGCGCATCGTCTTCGCGATGGCCGAGATGTCGCCGCAGGCCTCCTTGGTGGCCACGATGTTCGGGTGCTTCGAGAGCTCGAAGTACGTCTCCGGCTGGATGGTCATCCCCGTGCGGGAGGGCACGTTGTAGAGGATGATGGGCAGGCGCACCCTGTCGGCGATGTAGTTGAAATGCTTGACAAGCCCGGCCTGCGAGGTCTTGTTGTAGTAGGGCGTCACGTGCAGAAGGGCGTCCGCGCCATCGCGCTGCGCCGCCTGGGAGAGCTGCGCCGCGAAGGCGGTCTCGTTGCTGCCGCAGCCCGCGATGACCGGCACCAGGCCCGCCGCCTGCTCCACGGCGAAGCGGTTGACGGCTTCGTGCTCCTCGGGGGTGAGAGTGGTGCTCTCGCCCGTGGTGCCGCAGATGACGATGGCGTCGGTCCCGCGGGTGATCTGCTCGTAAATCAGCTCGGCGAGCTTATCGTAGTTGACGCTCAAATCGTCGTGGAAGGGCGTGACGATGGCCACGCCCGCGCCGGTGAAAACTGTATCCTTCATGAGAAATTACTCCTTTAAATATAATTTTGCGCGCACAGCAGCTCCGCCGTGAGCACGGAGCCCCCTGCCGCGCCCAGCAGGGTATTGTGGGAAAGGCACACGAATTTGTAGTCGTACTGGCTGTCCTCGCGCAGCCGGCCAATCGACACCGCCATGCCGTTCTCGATATCGCGGCAAAGCTTCGTCTGGGGCATGTTGTCCTCGCGGAAGTAGTTCAGGAACTGCTTCGGCGCGCTGGGCAGGCCCAGCTTATGCGTCGTGCCCTCGAAGCTGTCCCACACGTCTATCATCTGCTCTTTCGTGGGCTTCATCCCCTCGGCGAAGCGCACGAACACGGCGGAGAAGTGGCCGTCCGTCACGGGGACCCGGATGCACTGGGCGGTGAAGTTGGGCAGGCCGGCGGTTTTGATCACGCCGTCCTCCACATAGCCGTAGATCTTGCCCGGCTCTTTCTCGGATTTCTCCTCCTCGCCGCCGATGTAGGGGATGACGTTGTCGACCATCTCGGGCCAGGTCTCGAAGGTTTTGCCCGCGCCGGAAATCGCCTGGTAGGTGCACACGAGGACGTCCTGCACGCCGGGGAAGGGGAACAGGGCGGGGACGTAATTCTGTATGGAGCAGTTGGATTTCACCGTTACGAAGCCCCGCGCCGTCCCCAGGCGTTTTCGCTGGGCGGGGATGACCTCGGCGTGTTTCGCGTTGAGCTCCGGCACGATCATGGGCACGTCCGGGGTCCAGCGATGTGCGCTGTTGGAGGACACCACCGGGCATTCCGCCAGGGCGTAGGCGTCCTCCAGGGCGCGGGTCTCGTCCTTGGGCAGCACCACCGCGCAGAAGACGAAGTCCACCAGCGACACGACCTTCGCCAGGTCCGCCGCGGCGTCGTAGACCGTCAGGCCTTTCAGGCTTTCGGGGCAGGGGCCGTCCTTGAGGAGCCAGCGGGAGTCCATGAGCTCCCCGTATGTTTTCCCCGCCGAGCGGGCGCTGGCCGCCAGCGCGGTCACGTTGAACCACGGGTGATGCTCCAGCAGCAGCGCGAAACGCTGCCCCACCATGCCTGTCGCCCCGATGATGCCGACCCTGTACTGTCTCATTGTGTGTTCTCCTTATAAATAGCTTGCAATCTCAGATAAATTAATTTATAATATTACCTGTCATTATATCATATCACAAAAGATGGCGCTTCGTCAAGGAGTTCCGCATGAAAACCTCCGATTTTTTCTATCGCCTCCCCCCCGAATGCATCGCCCAGCGCCCCGCCTCCCCCCGCGACAGCTCCCGCATGATGGTGCTGCGCCGGGAGGACGACACCATTACACACGACATTTTTCGAAACATCGGCGATTATCTCCGCCCCGGCGATTGCCTCATCCTCAACGACACGAAAGTCCTGCCAGCGCGCTTGTATGGTACAAAAGACGGCACCGGCGCGAGCGTGGAATTCCTGCTGCTCAACCAAATCAGCGAGGGTGTGTGGGAGTGCCTCGCCGGCCCGGGGAAGAAAGCCAGGCCCGGCGCGCGGTTCTCCTTCGGCGGCGGGCTGCTTGCCGGCGAGGTCAAGGAGGCCCTGCCCGGCGGCAACAGGGTTGTGCGCTTCACCTACGAGGGTAATTTCTACCACCTGCTGGAGCGCGTCGGCGAGATGCCCCTGCCCCATTATATTACCGAAAAGCCGGAGGATGCGGGCCGCTACAACACGGTTTACGCCCGGGAGGGCGGTTCCGCCGCCGCGCCGACCGCCGGATTGCACTTTACGCCGGAGCTGCTCGAAGGCTTGCGGGGGCAGGGGATTGGGATAGGTTTTGTTACGCTGCACGTGGGGCTGGGCACCTTCCGCCCCGTGAAAGCGGAGCAGATCGAGCGGCACGAAATGCACGCCGAGCACTATTGCCTCCCGCTCGAAACAGCCAATCTCATCAGCGGTACCAAGGCCCGGGGCGGGCGCGTGGTATGCGTGGGCACCACCAGCTGCCGCACACTGGAGGCCGCCATGCAAACCCACGGCGCGATCCTTCCCTGCGAGGGCTGGACGGACATCTTCCTCTATCCCGGGGTTCCGTTCCGCTGCGCGGACGCCCTGCTGACCAACTTCCACCTGCCCGAAAGCACGCTCATCATGCTGGTGAGCGCCTTCTATGGGCGCGAAAAAACCCTCGCCGCGTATGAAACAGCCGTGCGGGAGGGGTATCGGTTCTATTCGTTCGGGGATTGCATGCTTATTTTGTGAAGGGAACCACGACCATGTTTCGTCTCCTTGCCCAGGACCACACCGCCCGCCGCGCCGAATTCGCCACCCCCCACGGAACAGTCCAGACCCCGGCCTTCATGAACGTGGCCACCTGCGGGGCCATCAAGGGCGGCGTATCGGCTCTCGATATGCGCGAGCTCCTGCATGCCCAGATCATGCTCTGCAACACCTATCATCTCCACGTGCGCCCCGGGGACGAACTCGTGCGGGACATGGGCGGCCTGCGGAAATTCACCGGCTGGCCCGGCGTTACCCTCACCGACAGCGGCGGCTTCCAGGTATTCAGCCTGGCGAAGCTGCGCAACATCGCCGAGGAGGGCGTCACCTTCGCCTCGCACGTCAGCGGCGCGCGCATCTTCATGGGGCCGGAGGAGAGTATGCGCATCCAGGCGAACCTGGGCAGCACCATCGCCATGGCCTTCGACGAGTGCGTGGAAAACCCCGCCCCTTACGACTACGCCAAACAGGCCTGTGATCGTACTTATCGCTGGCTTGTGCGATGCAAAGAGGAGCACAAGCGCATCGCGCCCGAGCAATTGCTCTTCGGCATCAACCAGGGCTGTACGTTTGATGATCTGCGCATCGGGCACATGCGGCAAATCCGGGAGCTGGACCTGGACGGCTACGCCATCGGCGGCCTGGCCGTGGGCGAACCCAAGGAAGAGATGTATAGGATAATTGCGGCGGTCGAACCCCACATGCCTCGTGAAAAACCCCGGTATCTCATGGGCGTTGGCACCCCCGGGAACATCCTCGAGGGTGTGCGCTTAGGGATCGACCTGTTCGACTGCGTGATGCCCAGCCGCAACGCCCGCCACGGGCACCTGAACACCAAGGCGGGGATCATCAACCTGAACAACGCGAAATACGCCCGCGACGACATGCCAATCGACCCGGCCTGCGATTGCCGGGTTTGCCGGAATCACAGCCGCGCCTACCTGCGGCATTTGCTCAAAGCGGGCGAGACCCTCGCGCTGCGCCTGTGCGTGATGCACAACCTGTACTTCTACAACACGCTCATGGAGGAGATCCGTGCGGCGCTGGAAGCGGGCCGGTTTGAGGAATTCTACCGGGCGAATATGGAAATACTGGACGAGAGAATATAATATTGTTGCCGGAACAGCCACCCGCCTTTATAAACAACACAAAGCTGAGGTATACACCATGGATTTCGAGCCCCTCCTCGCCCGCGTGCAGAAGCCCGGGCGCTACACCGGCGGCGAGCCCGGCAGTATTATGAAAACCCCGGGCGATGTCCTGCTGCGCTACGCCTTCTGCTTCCCCGATACCTATGAGATCGGCATGTCGAACCTCGCCATGAAGATCCTCTACGGCCTGGCCAACACCCGGGAGGACTGCTGGTGCGAGCGCTGCTTCGCCCCCTGGACGGACATGGAGGCTCTAATGCGGGAGGCCGGCACGCCCCTCTGGGCCCTGGAGAGCGGCGACCCCCTGCGCGAGTTCGACGTGCTGGGCTTCACCCTGCAATACGAGATGAGCTACACCAACGTGCTCAACATGCTGGATTTGGCGGGCATCCCCCTGCGCGGCACCGACCGTCCCGGCCTCGCCCCCCTTGTCATCGCCGGCGGCCCCTGCGCCTGCAACCCGGAGCCGCTCGCCCCCTTCGTCGACCTCTTCGTCCTGGGTGAGGGCGAGGAGGTCAACAACGAACTGTTCGACCTGTTGGCCGAGTGCAAGCGCGAGAGTAAATCAAAAAACGAGTTTTTACGCGCAGCATCGCAGATCGAGGGCATTTACGTGCCTTCGTTTCCCTCCAAGGCGAAAAAAAGAGTGATCCGCGACCTGGACGCGTGCTATTTCCCGGAGAATTTCGTTGTGCCGCTGCTTGAGGTCGTCCACGACCGCACGGTGACGGAGCTCTTCCGGGGCTGTATCCGGGGCTGCCGTTTCTGTCAGGCGGGCTTTTTGAACCGCCCGGTGCGGGAGAAATCCCCGGAAGCCGTTGACAAGCAGTGCCGTGCCCTGTGCGACGCCACGGGCTACGAGGAGGTCTCGCTGTGTTCGCTGAGTACCGGCGACTACACGCGCCTGCCGGCGCTCCTCGACGCCATGCTGGACTGGGCCGTGCCGCAAAAGATCAACGTCGCCCTGCCCAGCCTGCGCATCGACGATTTCCCGCCGGAGATGATGGAGAAGCTGGCCCAGGTGCGCCGCAGCGGCCTCACCTTCGCCCCCGAGGCCGGGACGCAGCGGCTGCGCGACGTCATCAACAAAAACATAACGGAGGAGCAGATTCTCGCCACCGCGCGCAACGCCTTCTCCGGCGGCTGGACAAGCGTGAAGCTTTATTTCATGATCGGCCTGCCCACCGAGACCGACGAGGATGTCCTGGGCATCGCGGCCCTCGCGCAAAAGGTGGTGGACGAATTCTACCGCAACCCGGACAGGCCCAAGGGCAAGGGCGTGCAGGTGTCCGTGAGCGCGGCGAGCTTCGTGCCCAAGCCCTTCACGCCCTTCCAGTGGGAGGCCATGGACTCACGTGAGGAGATCCGCCGCAAGCAGGCGCTGCTGCGGAGCGCCGTCCGCAGCAAGAAGATCAAGCTGACCTGCCACGACTGCGAAACCAGCCTGCTTGAGGGCGTGTTCGCCCGGGGCGGCCGCCGCCTGGCCGATGTCATCGAGCTTGCCTGGCGGCGCGGCGCGCGCTTCGACGGCTGGGACGACCAGTTCCAACCGTCGCTCTGGGCGGAATGCTTCGCGGCCCGCGGCATCGACCCCTCGGAATATTTGCGCGCCCGGACAAACGACGAGATGCTCCCGTGGGAGCACCTCGACTATGGCGTGACGAAAGCCTTCCTGTGGCGCGAGCGCGAGCGGGCCTATGCCGCGCGCACCACGCCGAACTGCCGGGAGGGCTGCGCGGGGTGCGGGGTCAGCGGTTGTACTTCCTCGCCTTGACCCAAAACGTCACAACCTCCAATACCAGCGCGAACATCACAATCCCCAGGAATATCAAATGGCCCTTGGCGAACAGCGTGTTGAACAGCGCTTCCTCGCCGAAAATCTCGCCCATGCGCGCCAAAAAGAGGGGGTTCATGATCCTGCCGCTGCGGAACGCGACGGCCGCGCAGGCGGCGATCACGGGGTTGGCCACGCTTGCCGCGACGGCCAGGCGTTTGGTGTAGCGACCCTCGGCCAGCCGCAAGGCCTCCTTCCCGATGCCCAGCACGGCCCACAGCGCGATGGGCAGCCAGAACCCGCGCATCACGGTGACGTCCAGCGCCGGGATCCAGCCCGCGCCGTCCAGCCAGCCGCCCATGATCTGCGGGAAGGCCAGGAACAATAGGGCCATTGCCGCGCACAGCGCCATGCCCGCGATGGGCTCCCAGGGCTTGACGCGCTCGTCCCGGACGGGCATGGGGGGCAGGGTGTCGAGGAAGTTGCCGCCGCCGAAATCGACCTTTTTGCGCTCGAGCACCGCGAAAATGAAGGTGACGGCCGCGAAGGCCTGGATCAGCCCGGCGAACGCGCCGCCGACGGGCTCCAGGACGGCCGCGGCGATGCCGGCAAGGGTGTGGCTCTCCGGGCCGCCGTTCAGCAGCAGCGAAAGCACGCTGGCGAACGCCACGCCCCCCGCGGCGATGGGCAGCACGAGCTTCAATACGAATTTGTACATACGGAAATACTCGCCGCCGATGAGGGCTTTGCCCTCGTCGCCGCTGTATTTCGCGGCCAATTTGTCCGGCGCGCCCAGCTCCGTGAGCGCGGCGCGCACGTCCTTCTCCCCGGGAGGCGCCGCGCCGCAGCGGGCCTCCAGCATGTCGGAAATCAGGCTGCGCAGCTCCTGCTCCACGTCCGCGCGCAGTTTTGGCGGCAAGCGGCGGGTGACGGCGTAAATGTAGCGGTCGATCAATTCGTGGTTCATGACGGTTCCTCCTCTAAGATGTTACTCATGTTTTGCGCGGCGGTTTGCCATTGGCTTTTCAGCGCGGATAAGGCTTCTAAGCCGAACGCCGTCGCTGCGTAGTACTTGCGGGGCTTTGCGCCCTCGGTGTTCCAGCTGCTCTCCAGCAGGCCCTGGGCCTCCAGGCGGCGCAGCAGGGGGTAGAGCGTGTTGGCCTCCACCGGCATACCGGTATCCGCCAGGTCCGTGATCAGCTGGTAGCCGTAGGCAGGCCGCCGCAGCTTTGCCAGCACGCACAGGAGCACCGTGCCCCTGCGCAGCTCCGGCAAAAAGCCGGAGACAATCTCGCCCAGTTCCTTGTCCATTCCATCACCTCTCCTTTGTTGTTGATTCTATTATACTGTGCAATACACAATATGTCAAGACAAAAATTAAATTTTTCTCCTCGAGTGTCCTTTTTTCACACCCTGGCTTGCATTCCCCTGCCATCTGTGCTATCATAGACCCATGCAAAATTTTCTTTTGACCCTGCGTTTCGACGGCAGCGCCTTCTGCGGCTGGCAGGCCCAGCCCAACGGCCCCACGGTGCAGGATACTCTCGAGCATGCCATCCTGCGCGTCACGGGCGAGCCCGTGCGCGTCACGGGCTGCTCCCGCACGGACGCCGGCGTGCACGCCCGCGAATACGTTTGCAACTTCCGCAGCGATACGAAAGTCCCCGCCGCGAGGCTGCCCGCCGCGTTGAATTCCTATTTGCCCGGGCAAATCGCCGTGCTGGGCTGCCGTGAGGCCGCCCCGGAATTCAACGCCCGCTTCGACTGCAAGGCCAAGACCTACCGCTACCACATCCACAACGCCCCGGAACGCGACCCCTTCCTGCTGCGCCGCGCCCTGTTGGAGCGCCACCCCCTGGACGAGGCGCTCCTCGCCCGGGAGGCCGCTGCTTTCCTCGGCACGCACGACTTCGCGAGTTTACGCGCGGCGGGCGGGTCGGCCAAGACCAGCGTGCGCACGGTCTCGCGCTTCGACGTGCAGCGCGAGGGCGGCGAAGTCCATTTTTACGTCCGCGCGGATGGCTTTCTCTACCACATGGCGCGCATCATGGTGGGCACCCTGCTGGAGATCGCCCGGGGCCGCCTGCCCCAGGGGAGCATCCCCGAAATCCTCGCCGCCCGCGACAGAAGCAGGGCAGGGCCCACCGCCCCGGCGGAGGGCTTGATGCTGTGGGAAGTGGAGTACTGAATAACGGAGAGCGTCGCTCCGCGAAAGCTGATTGATGCTCCGCATTGCCTTCCTCACCCGCCCGAGGCGGGAGCTCCTCCCACGCGGAGGAGCCTGGGAGATTAGGTGAAAGCGACATAGACACCACACATTTATGGTTGACCATCTTGCCTGTGATGCAAGCCCCAAGGCTCCTTCCCGTGGAAGGAGCTGTCACGCTCGGCGTGACTGAGGATGGTATGCGGAGCATCAAACAATTCATATTTCATAATTCAGCATTGAGCAAAGGAGCCCCCCATGTCCGATTACCGTGAAACCCGTTCCCTCAAAGAAGATAAGCGCCGGCAGGCCGCCGCCCGGGCCGATTCCCGGGAAAAGCGCCGGCAGGCCTCGCTGCGCAGGCTGGCCCGCGGGGCCGCC
>WQTL01000439.1 GCA_009786275.1 Bacillota bacterium
CCCCGATGCACGACTGGCTCGCACCCGGCGGCTGCGGCTTTACGCTGCGGATAGAGCCCTCCGTCTGGCTGCGCGCGAGAAAATGCGAGGTCGTCGCCATGGCCCCGACAGGAAACAGGAAGCAGGAAGCAGGAAACAGGGAGTGGAACGAACGGCGGCTCTGGATGGAGCTGGAAGGGACGGATTACGTATGAAATACTTTATCGCGGACGCCTTCGCCGACAAGCCGTTCTCCGGCAACCCCGCGGGCGTGTGTATTTTGGAGCAACCCCTGCCCGGGGACACCATGCAGCGCATCGCCAACGAGAACAACCTGGCCGAAACGGCGTTTGCCGTGCCCGCCGGGGACGGCTATGCCCTGCGCTGGTTCACCCCGGTGACGGAAATCGACTTGTGCGGCCACGCGACGCTCGCCAGCGCCTTCGTGCTGCACGAGGTTCTGGGCGAAAACAGAGCAAGCTATCGCTTTCACACCAAGAGCGGCCCGCTCACTGTAACCCCGAAAAACGATCTGTACGAGATGGACTTCCCGGCGTGGCCGCTGCGGCAGATTGAAATTACGCCGGAGATGCGGCGGGCCGTCGGCTGCGAAATCCTCGAGGCGCACCTGGCACGGGATTTGATTCTATTGCTGGAAAACGAAGAAACCGTGCGGGATTTGCGGCCCGATTTCCCTGCCATCGCCGCCATCCCTGAAAGCTTCGGCGTAGCCGTCACCGCCAGAGGTGAGTCCTGCGATTTCGTGTCGCGCTTTTTCGCGCCCGGCGAGGGCATCCCCGAGGACCATGTCACGGGCTCGCTGCACTGCATGCTCATCCCCTTCTGGGCGGCGCGGCTGGGGAAAGATAAACTCACCGCCCGGCAGCTGTCCCCCCGGGGCGGCACGCTGTACTGCGAAAACCACGGCGCGCGCGTAAAAATCGCCGGCCGGGCCAGATTATACCTGCAAGGGGAGATATTCGTATGACCGATTTCACGCCCATCCTGCGCTTCGCCGCCCTGAGCGACGTGCACTACCGGGAGGAGCCCACCGCCGAGCGCGAGCGTATGGCCAAGGCCCTGCAAATCGCCAACAGGGAGCGCCTCGACGCCCTGTGCGTGGTGGGCGATTTCACCGCCAACGGCTCCGAAACGCAGTTCCGTGCATTTAGAACTACATTGGAGGAGGGCGTGCGGCCCGAAACGCGGGTCATGATCGCCATGGCCGGCCACGAATACATGGAAAGCGGGCCCGTAACGGCCTGCTCCAGGCTGCGCCGCATTTTCGGCCAGGCGCCCGACATGCACGAGGTCATCCAGGGCTATCATTTCATCAGCCTGTCCTCAACGAGGGGAACAAATTTCGACAGCGAAAAGCGCGGCTGGGCGGCGGCGCAGCTGGCCCTCGCCGCGGCGGACGACCCCCGGCGGCCCATCTTCTTTTTCCAGCACCCGCACGTCACCGGCACGGTCTACGGCAGCATCGCCTGGGGCGAGGACGAGCTCTACCCCCTCCTCATGAACTACCCCCAGGTGATCGATTTCTCCGGGCATTCGCACGCGCCGATCAACGACCCCCGCTCCATCCACCAGGATTATTTCACTTCCCTGGGCTGCGGCACCCTCGCCTACTTCGAGAACGACGAGTTCGACAAATACTACGGCACCTGCCCGCCCGCCCCCGAGGGCCGCCGGGCCGCGCAGATGCTCTTCGTAGAGGCCGACGTCGTCGGGCGCGTGCGGATCACCCCCTACGACATTCTCACCGACCAGGCCTTCCCCTACGTCTGGGACGTCCCCGCCGCCTGGGACCCGGCCTCGTACCAATACACCAACGCGAAGCGCCGCGCCGCCGCCCTGCCGCCGTATTTCCCGGAGGGCGCAACCTGGCATGTGGAAAACAACACCCTCACCTTCGATCAGGCCAACGCCCGGCAGGATTACGTCAACGATTACCGCGTGCGCCTGCGCCATGGCGGCGTCCTCGTCAGGCAGATCGCCCTGTGGTCGTATTATTACGTGATTCCCATGCCCGAAACATTGTCCCTGCCCCTGGAGGGCCTCAGCCCCGGAGAAGAATACGACGTCGAGATCACCGCGCGGGGCTTCTGGGAAAACGAAAGCGAAAACAAATTGACCGGGAGGTTCACGGCAAATTAACTGTCAACTGTCAATTGTCAACTGTCAACTCGCCCTCGCCCCCATGGCCGGCGTGGCCGACCGTGCTTTGCGTGAGCTCTGCATGGAAGCCGGCGCGGCATTTTGCTGCGGCGAAATGGTCAGCGCCATGGGCATCTACTGCGGCGACCGCAAAAGCGCGCAGCTCATGGAGCTCCACGAGGCCGAGCAGCCCTGCGGCATACAGCTGTTCGGCAAGGAGCCGCATACCTTCCCCAAGGCCGTGGAGGCCGCGCTGAAGAATGCCCCGGCGTTTATTGACCTGAACATGGGCTGCCCCGCGCACAAGGTCGCCGGGCACGGCGGCGGGGCCGCGCTGATGAAATTGCCCGCGTTGGCGCGCCAAATCGTGGAGGAGACAGTCAAAGCCGCCGCCGGGGCCGTCCCCGTAAGCGTGAAACTGCGCGCGGGCTGGGACGCCGATTCGGTCAACGCCGTGGAGCTCGCGCAAATCTGCGAGCAGGCGGGGGCCGCATGGCTCACGATACACGGCCGCCTGCGTTCGCAGATGTACGCGCCGCCGGTGAACCTGGACATCATCCGGGAGGTTAAACAGTCGGTGCGCATCCCTGTCGTCGGCAACGGGGACGTCGCCGACGGCCCCTCGGCCCGGGCGATGCTGGAACGCACCGGCTGCGACGCCGTGATGATAGCCCGCGGGGCCATGGGCCGCCCCTGGGTGTTCGCGCAGGCTGCGGCCTATCTGAAGGACGGCACATGCCTGCCCGAGCCGCCCATCGAAGAGCGCCTGAACGTCATGCTGCGGCACGTGCGCCTGCTGTGCGAATACAAGGGCGGGCGCGTCGGCATACGCGAGGCCCGCAAGCACGCGGCGTGGTATCTGCGGGGCCTGCGCGGCGGCGCGGGGCTGCGCCGTGCCGTGGTGAGCATCGAAAGCATAGCGGAATTGGAGGCAATCGCGGAGCAATGCCTGGAATTATGCTAAATTTACCCCCCGTCCCGCTTCAACTGATTACCCTGCTGGAATCGGCGGGGCACGCGGCTTACGCTGTGGGGGGCTGCGTGCGCGACGCTCTGCTGGGGCAAACCCCGGCGGACTGGGACCTGTGCACCTCCGCGCGGCCCGAGGAGGTTGCCGCGGCCCTGCGGCCCCACGGCATCACCATACACGAGACCGGCCTGCAACACGGCACCGTCACCGCCGTGATCGATCACCAGCCCGTGGAGATCACCACCTTCCGGCTCGACGGCGGCTACACCGACCACCGCCGCCCTGATAACGTCATATTTACGGACGACCTGACGGCTGACCTCAGCCGCCGGGATTTTACCGTCAACGCCATGGCCTGGGGCCCCTGCCAAGGCCTCGCCGACCCCTTCGGCGGGCAGGCCGACCTGCAAGCGGGCTTGCTGCGCTGCGTGGGCGAGCCCTCGCGGCGCTTCGGGGAGGACGCCCTGCGCATCCTGCGCTGCCTGCGCTTCGCCTCCGTGCTGGGCTTTTCGATTGAGGAGAGCACCTCCAGGGCCCTGTTCGACCTGAAGGATTCCCTGGCGCACGTGGCGGCGGAGCGCATACAAATTGAACTGACAAAATTGCTATGCGGGCAGCGTGCGCGCCAAACCCTGCTGGAGTACCGCGAGGTGGTCTTCGCCGTGCTGCCGCGGCTGCGCCCTTTGAGCGGCTTCGACCAGCGCACGCCCTGGCACTGCCACGACATCTGGGAGCACACCTGCGCCGCCGTGGAGGCCGCGCCGCCCGAGCCCGCGCTGCGCTGGGCCGCCCTGCTGCACGACTGCGGCAAGCCGCCCTGTTTTTTCCTGCGTGACGGCGCGGGGCATTTCCATGGGCACGCGGAAGTCAGCGAAACCATGGCCCGGGAAATTTTAGGCGCGCTCAAGTGCCCGAAGCGCATGATAGAGCGCGTGGCGAAGCTCGTGCGCCATCACGAAATGCGCCTGCTGGAGCAATCGCCGGCGCCCGCCAAGCTCCGCCGCCTGTTGGGCGCGTTCGGCCGCGAAACCCTGCTCGACCTGCTGGAATTGACCCGCGCGGATGTTACAGCCCAGGCCCCGGAAAAGCTCTATCGCCTGGAGAACTATCAACCCTTGCGAACGCAGATCATTGCACTTGCGGCGGAAAACCCCTGCGTATCGCGTGAACAGCTGGCCGTCAACGGGGCTGACCTGCTGCCGCTGGGCCTGCGCGGGCCGCAGCTGGGGCAAATGCTCGAACGCCTGCTGGAGGAAGTACTCGAGGGCAGGCTGCCCAACGAGCGGGACGCGCTGCTCCAATTCTTAATGCTTCATGCTTAATGCTTAAATTATATGAAATCGCCACTTTCTGTTTGACAAGGCAAGCAGAGGGTGCTATAATGATAAGATGGATTGCGCTTAAAAATAATTAAGCATTCAGCATTAAGAATTAAGCATTGAGCATTGATTGGGGGGTCCCGCATGCGGATTTTCTTCCGGTATCTCAAGCCCTTCGCGCTGCTGGTGACGCTGGCCATCGCCCTGCTGGGCGCGCAGGCCGCCGCCGAGCTGGCCATGCCCAGCCTCATGAGCGACATCGTGGACAAGGGCCTGCTGGGCGGCCAGCGGGAGCTCATCTTCACGGTCGGCGCGAAAATGATCCTGCTCACGCTGGGCACGGGGCTGGCCGCCGCTTGCGTGGGGCTGCTTTCGGCGCGCACCGCGGCGGGGTTCTCGCGCAATCTGAGGCGGGCCGTGTTCACGAAGGTGCAGAGCTTCAGCAAGGCCGAGATCGACAAGTTCTCCATCGCTTCGCTCATCACGCGCAGCACCAACGACGTACAGCACGTGCAGATGTTCGTGCTCACGGCCATACGCATGATGGTGTTCGCGCCCATCATGGGCGTGGGCGGCCTGACGATGGCCCTGCGCAAAAGCCCGTCCTTGAGCTGGATCATCGCCCTGGCGCTGGTCATCATGGTGTGCGCGCTGGTGCTGGTGCTGCTCATCGTGATGCCCCGGTTCAAGGTGCTGCAGAAGCTCATCGACAGGCTCAACCTCGTCAGCCGCGAGAACCTCACGGGCCTGATGGTAATCCGCGCCTTCGGCAATGAGGCCCACGAGGAACAGCGCTTCGAGCGCGCCGCCCGGGACCTGGCCAAAACCGAGCGCTTCCTCAACCGCTCCATGGCGCTGCTCATGCCCATGATGATGCTGCTCATGAACGGCATGAGCATGCTGGTGGTGTGGTTCGGCGGCAAGGGCATCGCAAGCGGCGCGCTGCAAATCGGCGACATGATGGCCTTCATCCAGTACTCCATGAACATTGTGTTCAGCTTCGTGTTCATCGGCATGATGTTCGTCATGCTGCCCCGGGCCGCGGTATCGGCCGGGCGCATCCGCGAGGTCCTGGAGACCAAGGTCACGGTCAACGATACAGAAAAAACGCTTGAGATCCCCGAAGGCCCCGTGGAGGTGCGCTTCGACAGCGTGCACTTCCGCTACGAGGGCGCGGAGGAGGACGTGCTCAGCGATATCAGTTTCGCGGCGAAGCCCGGGCAGACCACGGCCTTCATCGGCGCCACCGGCGCGGGCAAGAGCACCTTGATCAACCTGATCGAGCGCTTCTACGACGTCACCGGCGGCTCGATTCTCTTCAACGGGGTGGATATCCGCGATGTGCCCCAAGCGGCTTTGAGGCAAAAAATCGGCTTCGTGCCGCAGAGCGCCGTGCTGTTCTCCGGCACGGTGCGCTCCAACGTGAACTACGAAGGCGAGGCCCTGCCGGACGAGGCCGTGTTCGAGGCCCTGCGCACCGCCCAGGGCGAGGATTTCGTCCGCGAGCAGGAGGACGGCTTAGAGGCCCGCGTGGCCCAGGACGGCGCGAATTTCTCGGGCGGGCAGAAGCAGCGGCTGTCCATCGCCCGGGCCCTGGCCTGGCGGCCGGGGGTTTATATCTTCGACGACAGCTTCTCGGCCCTGGATTTCAAGACCGACGCCGCCCTGCGCCGCGCCCTGAAGGCCCGCACCGCCGACGCCACCGTGTTCATCGTGGCGCAGCGGGCGAGCACAATTATGCGCGCTGAGCAGATTGTCGTGCTGGACCAGGGCGGGGTCGCCGGGATAGGCACGCACGAGGAGCTGCTGCAAACCTGCGAGGTCTACAGGGAGATCGCGGAAAGCCAGCTGAGCAAGGAGGAGCTATAATCATGCCCGAAAACAGACCCAACCCCCCGAAGCGGCGCGGCATGGGCTTCGGCCCCGGCGGCGGCGGGCGCATGATGCCCGTGCAGAAGGCCAAGGACGCCAAGGCGGCGGCGCGGCGCCTGCTGAAATTTTTGAAACCCTTCCGGGTGACGCTGATACTCTCCCTGCTGATGACGCTCATCGCCACGGCGGCGAGCATCCTGGGGCCAAGGCAGTTCGGCAGCGCCACCACGATTCTGGCCACGGGGCTGCAGGGCGGCGCTGGCGGCATCGATTTCGCCGCCGTGAAGGCGCGCATCCTCACCCTGATGGCGATTTACAGCGTGAACTACGTGTTCTCGTGGCTCAGCGGGTTCTGGCTGGCGAAGGTGGCCACCCAGGCCGGCTACGAGCTGCGCAACACGATCCTGAAAAAGATCAACCGCATGCCCATCGCCTACTTCAACTCCAGCAGCCACGGCGACGTGCTCTCGCGCATCACCAACGACGTGGACACCCTGGGGCACAGCCTGAACCAGGGCATCTCGCAGATGTTCAGCTCCGGGGCGATGATCGTGGGGCTGCTGGTCATGATGTTCACCTCCAGCTGGCAGCTGGCCCTTGCCGCCATCGGCGTGCTGCCCGTGATGGTCGCCGGCAGCATGCTGATCATCCGCAAATCGCAGAAGTACTTCAAGAACCAGCAGAAATTCCTCGGCGCGGTGAACGGCCACGTGGAGGAGGTCTACGCGGGGCACATGGTGGTCAAGGCCTTCGGCGGCGAGGAGAAGGTCATCGCGCAGTTCGACGAGCACAACGGGAAGCTTTACCGCGCCAACTGGCGCGCGCAGTTCCTCTCGGGGCTCATGCACCCCCTGGCGAACTTCTTCGGCAACCTGAACTACGTGGCCATGTGCGTGCTGGGCGGCTACCTGGTGTCCAAGGGGACCATCGAGATCGGCAAGATCGCCGAGTTCATCCTGTATATCCGCCAGTTCAACCAGCCGATCATGCAGCTGGCGCAGATCATGAACGTGTTCCAGCAGACCGCCGCCGCCGCCGAGCGCGTGTTCGAGTTCCTTGACGAACCGGAGGAGGCGCTGCCGCCCGTCCACGAATCCCTCCCGCCCGTAAAGGGCAACATCACCTTCGACCACGTGCGCTTCGGCTACGAGGACAGCGACGAGATCGTCATCAAGGATTTCAGCGCTGAGATCAGGGCCGGGCAGAAGGTCGCCATCGTGGGCCCCACCGGCGCGGGCAAGACCACCCTGGTCAAGCTCCTCATGCGCTTCCACGACCTCAATGGCGGCGCGATCTATATCGACGGCCACGATACCTCGCGGTACCCCCGCCACGAGGTGCGCCGCGCCATGGGCATGGTGTTGCAGGACACCTGGCTGACCAACGCCAGCATCGCCGACAACATCCGCTACGGCAGGCTGGAGGCCGGCGACGAGGAGGTCAAGGCCGCCGCGAAGGCCGCCCAGGCGCACCACTTCATCCGCGCGCTGCCCGACGGCTACGGCATGGTCATCAACGAGGAAGCGAATAATATTTCGCAGGGGCAAAAGCAGCTGCTGACGATTGCCCGCGCCGTTTTGGCCGATAACCGCATCCTGATCCTCGACGAAGCCACAAGCTCCGTGGATACCCGCACGGAAATCCTCATCCAGAAGGCCATGGACCGCCTTATGGAGGGCCGCACCAGCTTCGTCATCGCCCACCGCCTGAGCACCGTGCGCAACGCGGACATGATCCTCTGCGTGGACTACGGCGACATCGTGGAGCAGGGCACGCACGAGGAGCTGCTGGCAAAGGGCGGGTTCTACGCGAAGATATACAACAGCCAGTTCGAGCGGGCGGAGGCGGCGTGAGGCGGGGCGCTTTTATCGTAGAGACGCACGGCAGCGCGTCTCCACCAACGTAGGTACGTTCTATGCGGAGACGCACTGCCGTGCGTCTCTACACGAAGGAGCCCATATTTGAATCCCTGGAAAGACCTGCTCAGCAAAATCTTCCCCGACGCGGACGTGACCGCCGCGCCGGAGGAGGTTTTTCTGCCGCCCGATTCCTCTGGCCTGAGCCCTGAACAGCGCATCCACGCCATGCGCAAGATTCGGGGCAGCGGCGGGTTCGCGCGGCTCTACGGGGCCAAGGACGTGGAGCAGTTCGCCCGGCAGGCGGCGTATATGCGGGACTTCACGGACGACTACCCGAAGGAGATCCCCTTCGCGGACGGCATGCCCACCTACGCCGACATGAGCCTGGCCCAGCTGCGCTGCTACTTTTCATGGCGGACGCAGGCCCTGGCGGGCGCGTGGGGCAACACGCCCCTTTCGTACGTG
>WQTL01000440.1 GCA_009786275.1 Bacillota bacterium
CCCGGATCCCCGGGCGCCTGCGGCGGGTAACCCGGCATACCCATGGCGCCGGGCATACCGCCGGGCATCCCCATCCCTTGCGGGCCGGGGCCGAAGCCGGGCTGCATGGCCCCAAAGGGGGGCTGCTGCGCGCCGGGTCCAAAGCCCGGCTGGGGGAACCCGGGCTGCTGCCCCATGGGCGGCTGTTGCTGCCCAAAAGGCGGCTGCTGCCAGGGGTTCTGGCCCTGCTGCTGCCAGGGAGCCTGTTGCTGCGGCGGGCGCGGCGGCTGGGGAGCCTGCTGCTGAGGGAAGCCCTGCGGGCCCTGGGGCGCGCCGAAGCCCTGCAGCGTGTATCCGCCCGGGGCCTGGGGGCCCTGCGGCTGGAATTCCTGCTGCTGCGGCCGCTGGCCGAAGGGGATGCCGCCGGGGTTCATGCCGGGCGCGCCGGGCGGGTTCATGCCGGGCATGGGGGGCATGCCGGGCGCGCCGGGCGCGGGGCCGCCGAGGGGGCCGGTGATGCTCTGCTGTTCTGCCTTTAGACGTTCCACTTCCATTGTCAATTCCTCATTTCGACGTTTTTCCTCTTCGTAGTAAGTCACGAGGGCCTGCACCTTGGCGCGGAGCTGCTCCTTTTTTTCGAGGCGCTCGCTGGAGTCCTCCATGCCGGCTTGCGTCTCATACATCTCGTTCTGGTCCATTTTCATCTTCCTTTTCCCAAAGAGGCCCAAGCTGGTAGCTCCCCTCTGCGTAGTATTTGCACTTCACTGCATAAAACATCATAGCGCGGCAACGGAGAATTGTCAACCGCCGCCGCGCAAATATAAAAGAAAAAATAGAGCGGATCCGGGCGTGTTTCCGTATTTAGGAGCGCAGTTGCGGGAGGTCTGTCAATTCATGGAAGGCGTATCCCATAGTCCGGGCGCCGTCGATGATGTCCGCCATGGCGGCGGCGTTGTCGGAGGATATGCTGTGCAGCAGCAAAATCGCCCCGGGGTGGATGCGGGCCAGCACGGTGTCCAGGGCGTATTGCGCGCCCTTTTGCGCGTTAACGTCCCAGTCCGCGTAGGCCGCCGACCAGAACACGCTGGTGAAGCCCAGGGAGGCCACGGCGTCCAGCGCGGATTCGTTGTACTCCCCCATGGGGAAGCGGAAAAACGGCGCGCTGTAGCCGAAGTTCCGCCTGAGGAAATTATCCGCGCCGAGTACCTCCTCCGCCATGCGCGTGCGCCCGATTTCCGCGAAGGAGGGGTGCGTCACGCTGTGGTTGCCCACGATATGTCCCTCGTTGATCATCCTCGCCACGATCTCCGGCGCGCCCTTCATCTCGTCCACCGTGCAGAAGAACGCCGCGGGCACCTTCTTCGCCTTCAGCACGTCCAGGATCTTCGCCGTGTTGCCGTTCTCGTAGCCGCAGTCGAACGTGAGGTAGAGCACCTTCCCCGCGCTGCGCGTGTCGTAGGCCACGGCGGCGTAGCGCTTGCTTTCAAAGAAATTCTGAAAATCCACGGAGATCCGGTGCGGCGCCTCGTTTTCCGCCACGCCGAAGGCGTGCTCGACCTTCTTGGTGGGGAAGCCCTTGCTGTTGTTGGGGTCGGCGATGGAAAGGGGACGCGCGGGCAGGGGCTTCAAGCCCGTGTACGTACCGGCGGCGGGGTCGGGGGAACCCCGCAGGATTTCCCGGGAAGGGAAACCTGCGGGGTTGACCGCCACGGGCCGCGTGGATTCGTTGGTGCCGCCTTCCGCCGTGAAGCCCTCCATCGTGCCGGGCTCCGACGCGAAGTCCGAGGCCGGGAAGCTTTCGCTGGGCAGGAAGGGTTCTGTCGCGGGGACGGTCGGCTGGGTGGTGGTGACGGGCCGGCCCGTCATGTTGCAGGCGGCAAGCGCCAGGCACAGGCAGGCAGCCGCCAGCGCGAGTATGGCTGTACGTCTCGTTTTTGTCATGGAAGACCTCCTGAAAAATTTGGGTTCAAGAGGTAGTCTGCGCAGGGACTTCAGGTTTATACGCCCCGGCGACTACAGCGTCTGAAAGAATTCCAGCACCTCGCCGCCGGGGGCGAACACGAACGCGATGCGCACGGGCAGCGGCGGGTCGGCGGGGATATCCAGGGTGGTGGGCGGCATCTTTTCCTTCGCGCCCGCGGCGATGGCGGCCCCGAAGGCCGCGTCCGGGTCGGTGGTGCGGATGGCGAAATGCACGAACTTCTCGCCGCGCTGCGCGTCCGCGCTGCCGCCGGCGAAGATCTCCATATGCGTGCCGTCGCCGATGTCCAGCAGGGCCGCGCGCCCCCCGCCCTCGCCCCAGCGTGCCACGGGCCGCATGCCGAGCCCTTCGGTATAGAACTCTATGGTTCTGTCAAAGTCCGCCGCGGAAATGGCGATGTGGTGCGAGCCCGCGCCGGGGATTTTCATGTTAGCCATGGCCGTCTCCTTCGTATTGTTAAAATATGAATTCAGTATAGCATGTCCGTGCGGGAATGGCAAGGGGAAATTGCATTCCCCCGCCGCTTGAATTTTTCTCAAACCACTTGATATTGCAATCTCTCGCCAAACAGAGTATCATGTCCTTGCAGCGCTGCAATATTATTTTCAGGAGGGACCACCATGACCATCTGTTTCGGCGAAAGCCTGCGCCGCCTGCGCAAAGAAAAATCCCTCACCCAGGAGCAGCTCGCCGCCCGGCTCAACGTCTCCTTCCAGACCATCAGCAACTGGGAGCGCGACGAGAGCTGGCCGGACCTGTCCATGCTCCCCGTGCTGGCGAGCTTTTTCGGCGTCACCACCGACGCCCTGCTGGCCGCGGACAAGGCCGCCAACGAGCGGCGTATCCAGGACATCCTCGACGCCTACGACGCCCACAAGCCCGATACGGCAAAGGAACACATGCCCGTGCTCAAGGCCGCCCTGGCGGAAAACCCCACGGACTACCGCCTGTGGGTGCGCTACATGGAGTGCCTGCTCTACTGCGGCGGCGGCGGGCTGAATTGCGCGCCGGAGACGCGGAAGGAGGCCCGCGAGATCTACGAGAACATCGACGCCCACTGCACCAACGACCGCATCCGCATGTGGGCCAAGCGCCTGTTCGTCATGCACCTGCACAGCATCGCCCAGCCTTTGGAGCCAGGCGGCCCCCTGGGAAAACCCGAATTACAGGAAGAGGCCGAGCGTATCCTCGCGGAGATGCCCGATCTGCGCGCCTGCCGCGAGCACGTGGCCACGATGGTCTCCCTGCCCGGGGAGGACCACCTGCGCGCCGTGCAGAGCGAGCTGGCCTCCCTGCTCTGGATGACCACCCACGCCATTTGCCATCACGATCTTTACGGCAAGGCCTTCCCCGGCGAGGAGCAGACCTTCCAATACGCCAACGAAATACTTTACGCCGAGGAAATCACCCAGCGTCTGCTCGATCTGTTCTACCCTGACGGCGACTACGGCAAAAACACCTTCTTGGTGATCTACGACTTGGGCTATCAGGCGTTCTACAACGCCGTGCTGGGCAATTTCGACGAGGCCTTCGCGGCCATGCGCCGCAGCCTGGCGCAGGCCCTCGCCTTCGATGCCCTCCCCCGCGTGACGACCCATACCTCGCCGCTCTTCCGGGGCCTGGCCTACGACAAGATCACCCAGGACCGCGGCATGGCGGCGCGCATGCAGGAGCTCTTCGGCGAGCGATACCCCTGGCCTGCGGGGTTTAAAGAGGATAAACGGTTTGCGGAGGCGATGGGGATGATTTAAGTCCCGTTCTTTATGTAGAGACGCACGGCAGTGCGTCTCCGAAGAAAAATGATATAGTTCTGTTTTGGAGACGCACTGCCGTGCGTCTCTACATGCCGGGGATTTTTCCCCTTACCCCCATCAGCTTCAGCGCCTCGGCCGCCGCCGCCTGCTCCGCCAGCTTTTTGCTGCGCCCGCGCCCCAGGCCCAGCACGTTGGAGTGCAGCCGTACCTCCACCACGAAGGTTTTGTCGTGGTCGGGGCCGATCTCGTCCACCAGCACATAGTCCACCGATTCCTCGGGACTCTGCTGGATGATCTGCTGCAATTCGGTCTTGCAGTCCTCCACGGCGGGGCGGGGCGCGCCCTCCTGTAAAAACCGCCGCACGAAGGCCCGGCAGGGCTCCATGCCGCCGTCCAGGTACATGGCCGCCAGCAGGGCCTCGAAGGCGTCGGCCACCATGCTGGGCCTGTTCGCGCCGCCCATGGCCGCCTCGCCGCGCCCCAGCAGCAGCGCATTGCCCAGATGCACCGCCTGCGCATAGGCGAACAGCGCGGGCTCGCACACCGCCGCCGCGCGCATTTTTGTCAGAGCCCCCTCGGGCTTCCCCGGGCATTCGGCGTAGAAATACTCCGCCGCCAAAAACCCCAGCACCGAATCCCCCAGGAACTCCAGGCGTTCGTTGCTGCCCCCCGGGAGCTTCCTCTCGTTGGCGTAGGACGAATGCGTCAGCGCCCGCAGGAGGAGGTCCTCGTCGCGGAAGGTGTAGCCGATGGCCTGTTGCAGTTGTTCAAAGCTCATAGTTCAATTCCCTCGATGCAGTTGTCGTAAAGTGTCTGACTATGCAAGCGCAGTGCTGCGGAATCATATGTCGTTTTCACTTAATCCCCCAAGCTCCCTCCCGTGGAGGGAGCTGTCGCCTCGGGCGACTGAGGGTGGTTCGCGGAGCGACGTCCTTCCTCCATCAGCCTTTTCACCTCTTCTTGTCTTTCTTGGGCAAGACGAAGCGCCAGGTTGTATACCGTTTCCGTTTCGCATACAGGGCAAAACATATCCTTTGGCTGTAATTCCCCGGAATCATAATGAATACAGTCCATATTCATACATGCGTTATATTTGTCCGTCATCGTATCGCCTCCTCCATCGTTTTTACCGCCCGTTCCCCCAGCGCCTCGTATCGTGCCTTCTTATCCCTTACCCTTACCTCCAGCCCCGGCAGAATCCCGAAATTCGCTCCCATGGGCTGGAACTCCCGCACGCCCGGATCGCTGATATACCGGCACAGCGCCCCCAGCATGGTCACGGGCGGCAATTTGAGCGGCGGCAGGCCTTGTATAGTCCGCGCCGCGCTCAGCCCCGCGATGATTCCCGAGGCGGCGGACTCCATGTAGCCCTCCACGCCGGTGATTTGCCCGGCGAACCACAGCCCCTCCCGCAGGCGGCACGAGAAATCCTCCCGCAGCAGCCGCGGGGAATCCAAAAAGGTGTTGCGGTGCATCACGCCATATCGCGCGAATTCGGCGTCCTTCAACGCGGGGATCATCCCGAACACGCGCCGCTGCTCCCCAAACTTGAGATTCGTCTGAAAGCCGACGAGGTTATACAGCGTGCCTTCGGTATTCTCGCGGCGCAATTGCAGCACCGCCCAGGGCCTGTGCCCCGTGCGCGGGTCGCGCAGCCCCACGGGCTTCATGGGCCCGTAGCGGATGGCGTCCCGCCCCCGCCCGGCCAGCACCTCGATGGGCATGCAGCCCTCGTACACATCGAACGCATGCGTACGCGCGCGTTCGGCGGTGAGCAAAGCGGCCTCGAAGGCCTCGTATTCCTCCCGGTTCAGCGGGCAGTTGAGGTAGTCCTCCTCCCCGCCCCGGTCATACCTCGACGAAAAAAACGCGTATTCCATGTCCACGCTTTCCGCCGTGACGATGGGCGCCGCGGCGTCGTGGAAGTGCAGCCCCGCGCCGCACAGCCTTTGGATATCTTCGGCAAGGGCATCGGAGGCCAAGGGACCGGCGGCCACAATCGTCATGCCCTCCTCGGGGATGCGTATGACTTCCTCGCGCCGCAGCTCAATAAGCGGTTCCGCCTCCACGCGCCGGGTGATCTCCCGGGCGAACGCCTCCCTGTCCACCGCCAGAGCCCCCCCGGCGGGCACGCGATGCCGCTTCGCCGTTTCAACGCACAGCGAGCCCAGCAGCTCCATCTCGGCCTTCAGCGTGCCCGCCGCGCTGCCAATCCGCTCGGCCTTGAAGGAGTTCGAGCACACGAGCTCCGCCAAGCCGCCGCCCGTATGCGCGGGGGACAGCTTTGCGGGCCGCATCTCGCTGAGCACGCAGGGGACGCCCGCCCGGGCCAGCTGCCAAGCCGCCTCCGCGCCCGCGAAGCCCCCGCCGATCACGCGGACCAAAACCCCGCCCCCTTCCATACATCACAGTATACCATAAATAGTTCTAAAAAGCAAGCCGGCACAAAAAAAGCGCTTGACATTTCCCCGGAAATCATGTATTCTATTCTCATCAAATTCTGAAAGGGAGAAAACGATATGTTGGGTCTGGGCACTTGGGAATTCAACGTGGATACCATGTTCTACCGCGGCAAGGTGCTGCTCATTGTGAAGGATAAAGACGGCGCGTACGATCTGGACATCGATATCGTGGGCATGGACAGCACCCCGCCCTTCGCCGTGAACACGATGCAGCTTGAGGGTAACACCATCAGCGGCATGGCGCAGACCGACCTGCTCAAGGGCAAGGAGATCCCTTATTCCATCACCTTCGACGGCGACACCGCCGCTGGCTTCCTGAAGATCCCCTTCATGGGCAAGATCAACCTGAAGAACGGCGTGCGCGTGGGCTGAGCGTATACATCAGAAAGACAAACCAGGGGCAGCCGCACGGCCGCCCCTGGTTTTTGCGTCGCTCCGCGATGCCTTCCTCAGTCGCTGCGGCGACAGCTCCTCCCACGGGGAGGAGCCTAGGGGATAAGGCAAAAGCGACAAAAGCGTTTACATTCCTGTGGATGAACAACCCGTTTTGACTCATTTCCCAAGGCTCCTCCCCGTGGGAGGAGCTGTCGCCGCAGCGACTGAGGAAGGCATCGCGGAGCGACGTTCTTCGTGCGATACGCAGGCGTCCGCGCCTACACTATCGTCCCGCCCCATTCGATCACCGCGAAGCCTTTGCGCTCAAATGGCACAAGCTTCTGCGGGGCGATGCGCTCATCCCCCTTCGCGGCCTTTGCCACCATGAACACCCGCAGCAGAGAATCCGGCGCAGGCGTAATCTCCAGGGGATAGCGCGCCCGGTATTCCTCGCCGGAAAAATAGAGGAGTGTATACGCGTTCCCCGCAAGCCTCGGCAGCCAGTATTCCAGGAACTCGCCCGCCTCCGCCTCATTCAGGCCAAGGTACAGCAGCTTCTCCTCCAGGAACCCGGCCAAATCCCCCCGCGCGACGACGAAGCCCTCTTTCGGCTGAGACCAGGGCGTGCCGCGCTCGGCCTCCCAGAAGAGATAGGGATACTGCTCTCCATCAGCCAGGTTGGTCAGCGTGCCGTCCGGCTGCGCCAACACGCGCCAGCCGTCGTTGTAGGCAGGAATCGTCTCGGTGAAATGCGCATCGATCGTTTGCAGTGTAACGCTGATTTCCATGGGCTCCTCGGGATAGAGGTAAATCACGGGCTTGTAGTCTACATACGGATTGTCCGGGTCGAAAGGCGGATAGGGCGGATCGGGCGGGCGGGCGAGCCCCAGCCGAATCAGCACCTCCTGGAGCCAAGCCTTGAATTCTTCCCACATGCATTTTATTTTGCTCACGGTTTTCTCCCAGAACGTGGGCTCGCCCTCCTCCGCCGCGAACGCGGGAATCGCCAAGGCGAGCGCCAAAGCGAGTACCAGCAGCAGGGCCAACAGTTTTTTCGCGCGCTTCATGAGAATTCTCCTTTCAATACACAAACCCGTCGTAGGTCACTGTCACGGCGCTGGACCCCTGGTTGTCTGTAAAGCTCTGCGCGCCATTGAGCACCGTGATCTCCCGCAAATTGATGGTCTGGTTGAAGCTCACCTGCAGCTCGGTGAGCCTGCCCTGGGTGTCGAGCTTGGCCACGAGCTTCACCTGCGAGGTGCTCTCCGAGATATCGATGGGCTCGGCGTTGACGATGGCGAACGAGCTCTTCACCAGGGAGAAAATCTTGTCGGCGGCCATGTGGTCATAAAGCCCCGCGACGCCCGCGGCGAGGTTCAGCGGCCCCCTGTCGATGGGGGAGCTGCCCGTGAGGCCGCCGCCCCTTTTCTGGCGGGTCTCGCCGTCCTTCACCAGCATGGTGATGGTCCACTGCTGCCCCCCGGCGGAGCCCGTATAGGTCACGTCCTTCATGTCCGCCATGGTGAACGAGCTGTTGGCCAGCAGGCTGTTGGCGCTGCCCTTGCCGGCCGTGGCGGTGCGCAGGCCCTTGCCCAGCGCGGTGTTCAGCGCGCCCGCGAGGTATTCGTTCGGGTCGAAGAAGCTGCTCAGGCCCGGTATGGTCAGGCTGTCGATGAACGCGGGGTCGAAGGTCCAGTCCTGGGCGGTGATCAGGTGGCTTTTGGCGAAGCCGGCCTTGCCGTTCGCCGCGCCCCGCACGGCGCTGTTGAAGGCGCTCAGCGCGGCCTCCGTGCTGCCGATGTTGATGGCGTTGCCGGCCTGCCTGGTGGTGGTCGTGGTGATGGTTGTGACGGTGGAGCTCCTCGTCGTGGTGGTGCTTCTGGTGCTTGAGGCCCCCCCGCTGAGCGTCGGTATCCGCGAGGTGGTCGTGGCCCTGGTCGCGGAAGCCTCGTCATCCTCCGATGGCTCCGCGTCGGTGGGCTCCGCGTATTCGGTCTCCGTCTCCGGGAGAGTGGCGTAGGTCCACTCGGTGGTCGTCCCGGGCTCGGTTGTCGTCGTCTCGGGCTCGTCCTTGCCGCAGCCGAAGGCG
>WQTL01000441.1 GCA_009786275.1 Bacillota bacterium
GGTGGATATCCAGGGTGGTGCAGCCGCGGATACGCCAAAGGGGGACGCCGTACACGCGCAGGGCGTAGCCGCCGCTCTGGGCGTAGATATAGCGCATGCCCTGCCACAGGATATCGAAATTGTTGTAGTGGTCGTGGCCGCAGACGAGGGCCCAAACGCCCAGCTCCTTTGCGCGGGCGAGGAGGGCTTCGCTCTGTTCCTCCGTGCCGGCCGGGCAGATTTTCTCGTGCCGCGCGCCGTGCAGGAGTTCGGCCTCGCCGCGCCGATAGGCGTCATAGGCCGCCTGGTATTGCCGCGCGGGGACATGCAGAAAAATCATGCCGGGCGTGTTCGGGTATTGCGCGGAGACGCGGGACATCCAGTCCAGCTGATCCGGCTGCGCGTAGCTGTGCTGATTGCGCCCGCCGCCGCTGTCCAGGAAATAGAGCAGCTGGGCGGCGTTGCCGTGTTCGTCTAGCACGGCGATGGCCTGGTTGCCGTAACCGGCGACGCCGGGGAGCTCAACGCTGCCCAGGAAGCGGGGGGAAGCCTTGTAATACTCGATCACCTCGCG
The DNA here is from genome assembly GCA_009786275.1 of Bacillota bacterium. GTDB lineage: Bacteria > Bacillota > Clostridia > Oscillospirales > Acutalibacteraceae > WRMQ01. The sequence continues at coordinate 554 of WQTL01000441.1, forward strand.
GCGGGGCAGGTCGAGGCCGTGCTCGCCCTCGTGGTTGCCGAGGACGGCCGTCCAGGGAATGCCGAGGGAGTCCATGCAACGCACAAAGACGCGCGTGCGCGCCCGGTTATCCGGCTTGATGGCGGTATCGCCCAGGACGGCAACAAGGCCGGGCTTGAGCTTCCTCACGTTTTTGCGCAGGAGATGCATCGTCAGCGCGGCGCTGCACGGGGCGAAGCCGTTGAAATGCAGGTCGGTGAAGAGGGCAAGGCGCAGGGGTGCGCTGTGTTCCATGCGCAGCTCGAAGACGCCGGGATCGTTCATAGTCAAAGCCTCCCAATGAAACAACGCTTGACAAGCGTTGTTTTGTGAAGTATACTGGAACCAGAAAGGGAAGCGCCCCCGGGCTGGAACCCCAAGGGCGCGGTGCCGCACGGGTTGTGGCTGCACCTCTTTACGAGTTTAGAAGGAACCGCCCAAACTGGTGAGGCTAGGGGGCGGTTCTTTCTTTGATGTTCGTTCGCGCTGAAAAGAGGAAGGTTCGGTGCAACCGCGACCCCACGATACGGCGTTACGCATAGTATATCACAGGAATTCCCAAAAAGCAACAAGGAAATTTAACAAACCGTAATCCGTTTTATCAGTGCGTTCGATTCTTTGTCGTAGTCCCAGCCGGCTAACTTTTTCGGCTTCAAGCGGCCCTCGACGAAGGGCTGCGCGTCCAGCACAAAGGCTAGGTAGCCCCGGGGTTCCGACCATTCGAAATATCCCTGGCCCAGCTCCAGGCGGTAAGTCCCCGGCGCGGTTTCACTGATCAGCTCCGGGGAAGACTCCAGCGCCGCCGCGAAATCGGGCGCGCCCGCCTGAGCGAAAGCCATTTCACCGGAAGAGTAACCGTATACACCGTAGCCGTCATGAAACCACGAATGCCCGTGCAGCGCGCTGTCCATGGAAGCCTCCCGGAAGGAACGCGAACGGAAAAATCCGGTCAGCCAATACTGTTCGTGCAAGCCCGCCTCATAAAACGGCGATAGATCAATCGCGAACCGCCACAAACAGCTGAAGCCCAGGCTGACCTCCTCTTCGTCGTCCATCAGCTCGCGATGCTCGGTCGTTTCGCTTTGCAGGCGTATGCTGCGGTCAGGGGCATGCAGGTACAAGGCGCCGTTTTCCTGCTCCCCTGTTTCGCGCTCCAGTATGCCCGCGCCCCGCGCCACCAGACGCTCCAAGGCCATGATTGCCGGCTGCCCGCTTGCGCCGAATTCCGCGGGCTCGCCGGAAAGCGCGCCGGCGTGCACAGGGGAGCTCCAGGGCCGTAGGACGGACGTGTATATCAATAACCCGGCAAGCGGCAAAAGAATCGCCGCCGTACAGGCCAATATGATTTTCGTGCGTTTTTTCATGGCTCAAGCTTCCTTGTCAATAAAAAAATACAGGGGCGGACATACGCCGCCCCCGGTTTTGTTTTTTCTTATTCCCCGCTGATGGCCTCGATATACTGCTTGGCGAAGGGGCTGGCCGTGTTCATCACCGTCACGTCGCCGTAACACTTCATGCCCGTGCCGCTTGGCAGCAGCTTGCCGATGATCACGTTCTCCTTCAGGCCCGTGAGCGGGTCGCTCTTGCCCTTGATGGCGGCATCCGTGAGCACGCGGGTGGTCTCCTGGAAGCTGGCGGCCGACAGGAAGCTTTCGGTTGCCAGGGAGGCCTTGGTGATGCCCATGAGCACGGGGGCGGACTCGGGCAGGCGGGCATCCTCGCCGTTTTCGAGGAGGAGCTCCTCGCAGGCGCGGCGGAACTCGCGCTTTTCCAGCAGGGTGCCGGGCAGCCAGTCGGTGTCGCCCGGCTCGGTGATCTTCAGCTTGCGCATCATCTGCCGGATGATGACCTCGATGTGCTTGTCGGAGATGTCCACGCCCTGCATGCGGTAGGTGCGCTGCACCTCCTGGATGAGGTAGTTGTGCACCTCGTGCACGCCCAGCACGGCCAGGATGTCGTGGGGGTTGCGCGCGCCCTCGGTGATATTTTCGCCCTTGCGCACGCGCTGGCCGTCCACCACCTTGATGATCTGGTCGTAGGGGATGGGGTAGGCCTTCTCCATGGGGTTCTCCGGGTCGTCGCTGGTGATGATGACGTTCTTGCTCTTCTTGATCTCCCGGAAGGAGACCACGCCGTCGATCTCGGCGATGAGGGCGAGCAGCTTGGGCTTGCGGGCCTCGAAGAGCTCTTCGACGCGGGGTAAGCCCTGGGTGATGTCGCCGCTGTCCTTCGCGCCGCCGGTGTGGAAGGTGCGCATGGTCAGCTGGGTGCCGGGCTCGCCGATGGACTGCGCCGCGATGATGCCCACGGCCTCGCCCACGGTGACGGCGTCGCCGGTGGCAAGGTTGGAGCCGTAACACTTGATGCACACGCCGCGCTCGGCCTCGCAGGTGAGCAGCGAACGTATCTTGATGGCGGGGCGCTGCCCCTCGGGGGCGTTTTCACGCACGAACGCGGCCACCTTGGCGGCGTCGGCCTCGCTCATGAGGATGTCCTGGCTCTGCACCAGCTCGAGGGTCTCTTCGTCAATGAGATCGTCCAGGAGGAAGCGGCCCATCAGGCGCTCCTCCATGGGCACGATGCGCTGCCCGTCGGCGTAGACGTCGTAGACCTCGCTGCCGTCGCCGCAGCCGCAGTCGTGCTCGCGGATGATCACGTCCTGGGAGACGTCCACCAGGCGGCGGGTGAGGTAGCCGGAGTCGGCGGTGCGCAGCGCGGTATCGGCCAGGCCTTTGCGCGCGCCCCTTGATGCGATAAAGTACTCAAGAATATTCAGGCCTTCACGATAATTCGAGCGGATGGGAATCTCGATGGTCTTGCCGGCCGCGTTGGCGATCAGCCCGCGCATGCCCGCCAGCTGGCGCAGCTGGCTCTCGGTGCCGCGGGCCCCGGAGCGCAGCATCATGTTGAAGGGGTTGAATTCGTCGATGTTCTCCTTCAGGGCGTCGGCCACGCGGCGGGTGCAGTCGTCCCAGGCGGTGATCGTGCGGTCCGCGCGCTCGCCGTTGGAGATAAACCCGCGGTTGAACTGCCGGGTGATGCCCTCGATCTTGCGCTCGGTCTCCGCGAGGATGGTGGCCTTCTGGGGCGGCACGGTGGCGTCGCCCACGGCCACGGTGATGCCCGAGCGCGTGGAGAACTGGTAGCCCTGGGTCTTGATCTTGTCGAGCACTTCCGCCGTGCGGGAGGTGCCGTGCACGCGGATACACCTGTCGATAATCTTGCCGAGCATGCTCTTGTTCACCAGGAAATCGACCTCCATGTTGAAGGCGTTTTCCGGATCCGAGCGGTCCACGAAGCCCAGGTCCTGGGGGATGGGCTCGTTGAAGATGATGCGCCCGAGGGTGGTTTCGATCAGCTTGGAGACCTGCTGGCCGCCGGCCTTGCGCGTGATCTGGATCTTCACCTTGGCGTGGAGGTCCAGGATGCCCTCGTCGTAGGCCATCTGCGCCTCGTTGACGCCGGCGAAGGCCTTGCCCTCGCCCGGCGCGCCGGGCCGCACATAGGTGAGGTAATAGGAGCCCAGCACCATGTCGTTGGTGGGCACGGTGACGGGCCGCCCGTCGGAGGGTTTTAAAAGATTGTTCGCCGCTAACATTAATAGGCGGGCCTCCGCCTGGGCCTCCACCGAAAGCGGCACGTGCACGGCCATCTGGTCGCCGTCGAAGTCCGCGTTGAAGGCGGTGGTCACCAGGGGGTGCAGCTTGATCGCGCGGCCTTCCACCAATACCGGCTCGAAGGCCTGGATGCCAAGCCTATGCAGCGTGGGGGCGCGGTTGAGCATCACGGGGTGGTCCTCGATGACCACCTCCAGGGCGTCCCAGACGTCCGGGTGGCTGCGCTCCACCATCTTGCGGGCGCTCTTGACGTTGCCCGCCCGTTCGGTTTCAACCAAACGCTTCATCACGAAGGGCTTGAAGAGCTCCAGGGCCATCTCCTTGGGCAGGCCGCACTGGTGGATCTTCAGCTCCGGCCCGACCACGATGACCGAACGGCCCGAGTAGTCCACGCGCTTGCCCAGGAGGTTCTGGCGGAAGCGCCCCTGCTTGCCCTTGAGCATATCGGAAAGGGATTTGAACGCCCGGTTGTTCGCGCCCGTAACGGGGCGTCCACGGCGGCCGTTGTCGATGAGGGCGTCCACGGATTCCTGCAGCATGCGCTTTTCGTTGCGCACGATGATCTCCGGCGCGCCCAATTCGAGGAGCTTGGTCAAACGATTGTTTCGGTTGATCACGCGCCTGTACAGGTCGTTCAGGTCCGAGGTGGCGAAGCGCCCGCCGTCCAGCTGCACCATGGGGCGAATCTCCGGCGGGATGACCGGCACCACGTCCAGGATCATCCACTCGGGCCGGTTGCCGGAGCGCCGGAAGGCCTCCACGCACTCCAGGCGCTTGAGCAGCTTGGCGCGCTTTTGGCCCGTGGCCGTCTCGAACTCCGCCATGAGCTCGTCGTAGAGTTGGTCGAGTTCGACGCCGGACAGCAGCTCCTTGATGGCTTCGGCGCCCATGCCGGCCTTGAAGTCCTGCTCGTAGCGCATGCGGTATTCCGCGTGGGTCTTCTCGTCCAGGGTCTGGCCCTTGAGCAGGGGCGTGTCGCCCGCGTCGGTGACGATATACATGGCGAAATACAACACTTTTTCAAGGTTGCGCGGGGAGATGTCCAAAATCAAGCCCATCCTGGAGGGGATGCCCTTGAAATACCAGATGTGCGAAACCGGGGCCGCCAGCTCGATATGGCCCATGCGCTCGCGCCGCACCTTGGCCTTGGTGACCTTCACGCCGCAGCGCTCGCAGATTTTGTCCTTGTAGCGCATGCGCTTGTATTTGCCGCAGTGGCACTCCCAGTCCTTCGTGGGCCCGAAGATGCGCTCGCAGAACAGGCCGTCGCGCTCGGGCTTGAGGGTGCGGTAGTTGATGGTCTCGGGCTTCTTCACCTCGCCGAAGCTCCACGCGCGTATCTGCTCAGGGGACGCCAGACCGATCCTGATCGACTCGAAGGTGATATTCTGCTGCTGCTGTTCCATAAGCCCTCCCCTATACTAGATGTCAGATGTTAGACCTTAGACGTTAGATGTCTAGTGCCCAACTCCAATGTTAAAGCCTAATGTCTGATTACACACAACCCAATGCGAAGAGTCTAAAATCTAAGGTCTAAAATCTAAAGTCTACTCTTCCGGCTTGTAGTCGTCGCTGTAGTCGTCCAGCAGGTCGTCGTCCTCCTCGGATTCCTCGTCCTCCGGGAGGTAGTCCTCCACCGCCTCGAGGTCCTCGTCCTCCTCCTCCTCGTCGTCCGGCAGGGCGGAAAGGTCGGGGTGGTCGTCGGGGCGGTCGGCCACGCCGAAGCCGGGCTCGTCCTCGAAGGTCTGCTTCAGGTCGATCTCCTCGCCGTCCTTGTCGAGGATGCGCACGTCCAGCGCGAGGGACTGCAATTCTTTCACCAGGACTTTGAAGCTTTCGGGGATGCTGGGCTGGGGCACGTTCTTGCCCTTGACGATGGCCTCGTAGGTTTTCACGCGGCCGACAACATCGTCGGATTTGACCGTCAGGATTTCTTGCAGGGTGTAGGCCGCGCCGTAGGCCTCCAGGGCCCAGACCTCCATCTCGCCGAAGCGCTGGCCGCCGAACTGCGCCTTGCCGCCCAGCGGCTGCTGCGTCACCAGGGAGTACGGCCCCGTGGAGCGCGCGTGGATCTTGTCGTCCACCAGATGGAGCAGCTTGAGGAAGTACATCACGCCGACAGTCACCTTGTTGTCGAAGCGCCTGCCCGTGCGGCCGTCGTAGAGCCAGCTCTTGCCGTCCTCGGAGGCCCCGGCCTCCCGCAGGGCGTCGGTGATGTCGCTTTCCTGCGCGCCGTCGAACACGGGGGTCATCAGCTTGATGACCTCGCCCGTCTTCAGGCCCAGCTGCCGGGCCGCGAAGCCCATGTGGACCTCGAGCACCTGGCCGATGTTCATGCGGCTGGGCACGCCCAGGGGGTTGAGCACGATATCAAGGGGGGTGCCGTCCTCCAGGAAGGGCATATCCTCCTGGGGCAGGATGCGCGAAACGACGCCCTTGTTGCCGTGGCGGCCTGCCATCTTGTCGCCGACGCTGAGCTTGCGCTTTTGCGCGATGAAGCACCTGACGACCTTGTTCACGCCGGGGCTGAGCTCGTCGCTGTTCTCCCGGGTGAATACTTCCACGTTCACCACGATGCCGTATTCGCCGTGGGGCAGGCGCAGGGAGGTGTCGCGCACCTCTTTTACTTTCTCGCCGAAGATGGCGCGCAGGAGGCGTTCTTCAGCTGTCAATTCCGTTTCGCCCTTGGGGGTGACTTTGCCGACCAGGATGTCGCCGGATTTCACTTCCGCGCCGATACGGATGATGCCGTGCTCGTCGAGGTCCTTCATGGCGTCGTCGCCCACGTTGGGGATGTCGCGGGTAATCTCCTCGGGGCCCAGCTTCGTGTCCCGGGCCTCCAGCTCGAAATTCTCGATGTGGATGGAGGTGTAGACGTCGTCCTGCACGACTTTTTCGTTGACCAGCACGGCGTCCTCGTAGTTGTAGCCCTCCCAGGTCATGAAGCCGATGAGGGCGTTCTTGCCCAGGGATATCTCGCCGTGGTCGGTGGCGGGGCCGTCGGCGATGACCTGCCCGGCCTCGATGTGGTCGTCCACCTCCACGATGGGCTTCTGGTTGATGCAGGTGCCGTGGTTGCTGCGCATGAACTTGATGAGCTCGTAGCTGCGCTTGGCGCCGTTGTCGTCGCGCTTGACGACGATCTTATCCGCGGAGACGTAGGTGACGACGGCGGCCTCTTTTGCCAGCACCACCACGCCGCTGTCCACCGCGGCCTTGTATTCGATGCCCGTGCCCACGTAGGGGGCCTCGGTCTTCAGCAGGGGGACCGCCTGCCGCTGCATGTTGGAGCCCATCAGGGCGCGGTTCGCGTCGTCGTTTTCCAGGAAGGGGATCATCGCCGTGGCCACGGAAACGACCATCTTGGGGCTGACGTCCATATACTGCACGCGGTCGCGGTCCACCTCCAGGTATTCGTCGCGCCACCGGGCGTTGACACGCGCACGGGCCAGGCGGTTGTCCTCCGTGAGGGGCTCGTTTGCCTGGGCGACGACGTATTCGTCCTCCTCGTCCGCGGGCATGTAGCGGGTGCGGTCCAGCACCGCGCCGTTTTCCACTCTCCGGTAGGGGGCCTCGATAAAGCCGTATTTATTGATGCGCGCGTAGGTGGCCAGATAGGAGATCAGGCCCACGTTCTGGCCTTCCGGGGTCTCGATGGGGCACATGCGGCCATAGTGGCTGTAGTGCACGTCGCGCACCTCGAAGCCCGCGCGCTCCCGCGAGAGGCCGCCGGGGCCCAGGGCAGAGAGCCTGCGCTTGTGGGTGAGCTCCGCCAGGGGGTTGGTCTGGTCCATGAACTGGCTCAAGGGGCTGGAGCCGAAGAACTCCTTGATGGCCATGGAGACGGGCCGGATATTGATCAGAGTGGCGGGGGAGATCTTGTCCACGTCGTCCTGGGCCTGGAGGGTCATCTTCTCGCGCACGAGTTTTTCCATGCGGGCCATGCCGATGCGGAACTGGTTCTGCAGCAGCTCGCCCACGCAGCGGATGCGGCGGTTGCCCAGGTGGTCGATGTCGTCGGGCTTGCCCACCCCGCAGGCCAGGCAGTTGACGTAGTTGATGGAGGCGAAGATATCCTGGTGGGTGATGTGCTTGGGGATGAGCTCGTCGGCGCGTTTGCGCATCTCGGCCAGCAGGGCGTCGTCGTCGAGACCCATCGCGAGGATTTCGAAGAACACGCCCGCGGTCACTTTTTCGCTGAGGCCCAGGGCCTCCAGCCGCGCCTCGCTGAACCGGGGCAGATAGTCGCAGGTGCGCGCGTCGGTGCCGCCGTCCAAATCCGGCTTGCCCTTCAGGTCGATCATCCCGTTGGAAAGGATGGTGAGGGTGCGGCTCTCGCCCAGGTTCACCACGGCGCGGGTGACGCCCGCCTGCTCGATCTCGTAGGCCTTGCCGTGGGTGATCAAGTCGCCGGGCATGGCGAGCAGCTCGCCGGTGCGCGGGTCGGCCACGGGCTCGGCAAGCCTGCACCCGGCAAGACGCGCGCCGATGGCAAGCTTCTTATTATATTTGTAACGGCCGACTTTTGAAATGTCATATCGATGCGGGTCGAAGAACAGCTGCTCGATGTGCTGCTGGGCGGTCTCCAGGGTCACGGGCTCGCCGGGGCGCAGCTTGCGGAACACCTCCATGCAGGCCTCG
>WQTL01000442.1 GCA_009786275.1 Bacillota bacterium
GGCGGTCTCCAGGGTCACGGGCTCGCCGGGGCGCAGCTTGCGGAACACCTCCATGCAGGCCTCGGCGGAGTTGGCGATCTCGTCCTTCTCCAGAGTGGCCTCCATGCGCACGTCCTCGCCGAAGAATTCGCGTATCTCCGCGTCGGTCTCGATACCCAGCGCGCGGATGAGGGTGGTGACGAAGAGCTTGCGGTTTTTATCGATGCGGCAATAGAACAGGTCGTTGACGTCGGTCTCGTACTCCAGCCAGGCCCCTCGATTCGGGTTGATGGTGCCGCTGTAGAGCTCCAGGCCGGTTTTGTCGTGGCTGATGCCGAAATAGACCCCCGGCGAGCGCACCAGCTGCGAGACGATCACGCGCTCGGCCCCGTTGACCACGAAGGTGCCGCTGTCCGTCATGAGCGGGAAATCGCCCATGTAGATCTCGCTTTCCTTCACCACGCCGGTCTCGCGGTTGAGCAGGCGCGCCTTGACCCGCATGGGGGCGGCGTAGGTGGCGTCGCGCTCCTTGCACTCACGCACGGTGTACTTCGGCTTGTCGTCAAGGCGGTAGTCCACAAAGGTGAGCACCCAGTTCTTGCTGTAGTCGGTGATCTCCGCGGTGTCCCGGAACACCTCCCGCAGCCCCACGTCCAGGAACCACCGGAAGGAGTCCTTCTGCACCTCGATCAAGTTGGGCATATCCATGACTTCGCGGATTTTTCCGTAACTCAAACGGGTCTCTGTGCCGCGCCGGACCGGTGTGACGTTGCGCATTGGCTTCTCTTCCTCCGTTCGTATAATCCCCGTGAAAAACGCGTTCAAAAAAAACGAAAAAAACTGCTTGCTTTTTTATGCAATATGTGCTAGAATAGTGGCAACCTCAAGCTTGCGCTGCTAACCGGGGGGCATAGGCCTGCCAGTTTAACAACACAAGATTAGTCAATTGTACTCCTTGACAGGCTTTTTGTCAAGGCTTTTTTTGACTTTTTTGCTTTATTTTTATTTTCTACATTTTTATGCGTCCCCATCCTTCCTCAAAGGAGAACCGCCATGCCCGCTCCCATCCGTATCCCGCGCCACCTCAACCGCTTCGCCGCGCTTTACCCCGCAGGCAGCCCGGATATCCCCCGCGCGCTGTACGCCCTGACCCCTGAACCCTGCCCCCTGCCGCCTGCCTGGCCGCTGCCCTCGAAAAAAAGCGACTACACCTGCTTTGCCGAAAGCCGGGACGGCGTGGTGTGGTACGGCGCGAAAACCGGTCTGACCCGCTGGGACCCAAACGCCCCCTGCAAGGAGGACCGGGTGCAGTACTTCAGCGCGGAGCGCCATTTGTGCGACAACGAAGTGAAAGCAATCCTAATTGACAATGCGCAATGCACAATGCACAATTATGAGCAGCTATGGGTGCTCACCGCCACGGGGGCCTCTAAGATTACGATGAAGTGGCTGACGGGGGAGGAGAAGGCCGAGCTGCTGCTGGAGGAGAGCCTGCGGGTGGTGGACCGCAGGGGCATGATGAGCCAGCGGGGCCTCTCCGTGCCCAGGCGGCCCGAGACCGCCCTGCCCTACAACGAAAGCGACAACGACGGCTGCTTCGGCTGCGGCTTCGCCATGGCCGAGCTGATGCACTACGGCGTGCTGCGGCGCGACTTAGGCGCGCTCAATCCCAAAGCCATAAAGGCAAGAGAGATCGCCACGCGCGCCTGCGAGGCCATGCTGCTGCTGCTCTACATCCCCTGCCGGGGCGACGGCTTCGCCGCGCGCACGTACATGACGCCCCACGAGCCCGTGCCCGCCGGGGGGCTGTACTTCCGCAAGCTGGGCGACGGCACGGCGCAGGTGGTCACCACGCACAATACGCTGCGCGACGGCACCGCCGGGGCGATTATCCCCTGCCCGGACAGCGTGCCGCCCCGGCTGGCGAAGCTCTACGAGGACGAGGGCTTCACGGACAAGGGCCTGGTATACAAGGGCGACACCAGCTCCGACGAGCTGACGCTGCACTTTGCGCACCTGTATTATTTGTGTCTTATATTAAAAGACGAGGACCCGGAACTGGCGCAACTGGCCGTGGAGGCCGGCAGGGCCCTGCTGGGGCATATCCTGGACCACGGCTGCGAGCTCTTCGACGCCTTCGGCCGGCCCACCACCTGGGCGAAGTACAGCGAGCGCTACTTCGAGTTCGGCAGCCTGGGCTGGGTGGACGCCTGCCTGAACGCCGCGGAGCTGCTGATGTACCTGCGGGTGATGATGCAAATCGACCCGGAGAACGCCCGCTGGGGCGGGGCCTACGGTGAGCTGCTGGACAAGGGCTATCAAAACCACGGGCCGAAGCACGCGCAGCGCCTGGATCAGATGTGCGCCTTCCTGAACAACGAGCCGAGCGAGGAGATCATGTTCGGCGACCACATGCTGGCCACCACCGCGTTCTGGCCGCTGATTTTGCTGGAGCCGGACGAAGCGCTGAAAGAAACCTACCGGGCGGGGTATGCCTCCTGGCGGGGGAGTATCGGGCGCGAGTTCAACCCGGGCTATGATTTGCCGTTCGCGCTGACCTGCCCGGAGGAGCCCATCGATTGGGAGCGCCTGGCCCGGTGGTTCCGGCGCAGCCCCGCAAGCCGCCTGGCCTCCCGCGTGAACGTCACCGCCCGGCACGACATGCCGCTGCGCGCGCGGCTTTCCGGCGGCAAAGAGACCGGCTGGCTGCTGCCCCCGGACGAATACGCCATCTCGAAGTACGACCGCAACCCCAACGCCTTCACCGACGAGGAGAGCGGCGGCGCGCGCACGGTGGAAAGCTGCTATGTGTATACCTTCGCGTACTGGTTCGGGAGATGGTACGGGCTGGCGGAGGACGAATAAAAGCGAATAAAAAACACGCGGGGGCATTGCTTCCTCCGCGTGTTTCTGATGTTAACAAATTATATCGCGCTGTGCAGCGGGACATACGTCCCAAGTCTGTATTCCTCGCGCCCCTGCCGGATGGCCTCTTTTTCCTCGTCTGTCAGATCAGTTTCAATGATGAACGGTGCTTCGTAGGCCAGCATGCTTAAAATGGGCCGGAGCGCTTCCAGCTTGATATCCGGAATTGCGTCGATAAAGCTCTGTACCTCCTGCCGGATGGGTGACATACTAAAAACCTCCTTTGTAAGCTTGCCCGCGCGGGGCAATCGAGTGCACAACGATTTTCTTTTCAACCACATCAAACAAAACCCTGTACCCCCCAACCCGCATGCGATAGCCGTCCTTGCCTTCCAGTGTGCGGATATCCCCGCGCGGCGGTTCTTCCGCCAAAGCGTTCAACGCCTTCTCTATACGCCCTTTTTCAGGCTGCGGCATGCGCCGAAGGTATTTCATGGCGCTTGGCGATACTTGTACTTCCATCGAAACACCTCCGCCAACTATAGTATACCCAAAATTCCAAGCGATGTCAATAAAGAGTTCACGCCAGCCTTAAATACATGCACGGCCCGCAGCGTTTCGGTACGGGCAGGCCGTCCTTCAGCAGGGAGCAGGGGGTTTCGCCGCCCTGCAGGCAGATGGGGGTCTCCTCGGGGGTGCTGCGCTGCAGGTTCCTGGCCTTCGTCTGTTTTTCCAGCCAGGCCGACTGCTTTTGCAGCCGTACGGCGTTCCAGATCTCCAGGTGGTCGCCCACGCCCAGCAGGGCCAGCAGGCCGCCCCGGGGCGCGTTCAGGCGCTCCATCAAATGCTGCGGCAGGTCGAAGGCGCCGTTGCGCCCGGGCTGCAACTGCGCCACGGAATCCTGCATGCGCAGCAGGTAGGCGGTCACGGCCCGCAAGTCCTCGGCGAAGGCGGCGCACAGCTGCCTGTCCGCGCGGGAGAGCAGTTCCTCGGCCTGTTCCTCTTTGCACAGGTATAAAAACTGCGCGCCGAAGCACAGCAGCCGGGGGCTTTCCCCCCACTGGCTGTGCAGCTCCTTGCGGACCTTCGGCGGCAGCAGCACCGTGCCCTCGGGGCCCAATGCGAGGGAATAGCGACCCTCAAACATGGGTGTCACCCTCCTCGCAGGCGTAGAGCGCGCCGCCCATCCAGACGAAGCGCCGCCCGAATACCACGAAATATTTCTCCAGCAGGTCCCCCAGATAGATGCGCTCGCCGAGCTCGAGATCGGGCAGCAGCAGGGCCTTCACCTCGTGCACGCAGCAGACGTACAGCTTGTCCTGCGCGCGCGTGACCCCGGTGGCCCGGGGGAACACCCCGTGGCCGCCCACCCGCAGCACCATGTCCCGCTCCTGCAGGGAGAACCGCACCAGCGCCCCCCGCGCGGGCACGGTGAACCACAGGTCCGTGCCCTCGCAGGCGATGTCGTAGGCGTCGCAGCCCTGGTATTCCAGGGAGAAGGAGGCCCCCAGGCGGCCGTCCGGGCGGAACAGCCGCAGCACGGAGTCCGCGCGCAGCACGGCGCAGCCGCCGTCGGCCAGGCGGGAGGCCCGGCAGGTGAAATACTCCACCAGGTTATCGGCCACATAGCCGCCGATCTCCCCGAACTTCATCTGCAAATAGGCCGCCTCGGAGATGGGGCGGCGCTGCAGGCTGCCCCAGTCGCACAAAAAAAAGGAAGCGAAGGCGGAGCCGTCCGCCTTCGTATCCCGCTGCGCGTACGCGATCGCCTGCCCGTTCGCCGCGACGTCCAGGACGTTGGCGGCGATGGTGAGTAAGTTCATTGTGTCTACCCTTAAAGATTATACCCCCGGCCTTTCGGCCGAGAGGCGCGAAACGTTTAAAAATCCCCGCCAAGCCGGAACGGTGTGGAATGACCTGCCCGTAAAGCAGGTGGGTAACCTCCCGGCACGTTCACGCTCCCTTCGTCCAAACAGGCCCGCAGCCTGCCCGGGAGGTCTGCAATCCGGCGCCGGAGAACGGCCCCCTTAATGTTGGTGTAGGGCCATCCATACCGTAGGTATCGCACTCAGCAGGGATTTTTCAATGCTTAATTCTTAATGCTTAATGCTGAATGGTTTGAAGCAAAGCGATTGCGCGATAAGGCAATTAAGCATTAAGCATTTAGCATTCAGCATTATCGAACGGGATGCCCAATCGTTCGGAGAACACCTTGCCCACGGCGTCGAATTCCGCCTCGTCCTCCAGGATGGACAGGTAGGTCTCGCCGTCCTCCTCCTCCACGCGTAGGAGGATGAGCTCGTCGTCGCCGTCCTCCTCGCCCTCCTCGCCCACCAGGGGGGCCAAGGCCACGTAGGTGCCGCCGGGGAGGTCCACCCGGTCGAGCTCCTCGAAGACATGCTCCTTGCCGTCCTCGTCCACCACGCTGACGATGTCGTTGCCGAAATCCTCCAGCACCTCGTCGTCGAACGCCTCGATGCCGTCGCCCTCGCGGAAGATATCCTGATCGGCCATAGAACCGCTCCCTTCGCTGCACTTGCACGTCTGTATGTATATTCTAACGCATAAGGGGGGATTAGTCAAGGGGTTTTTTCGATTTTACGTGAAATGCGGGGATGAGAAAAGTGGAAATACTTGTTGAATTATGGGAAATCCTGTGATATAATACCTATAACGCCGTATCGTGGGGTGGCGGTTTGCACCCAACCTCTTTTCCTCTTAGCATGGCAGATTCGCTAACGAAAGGAGATGGTGCCTTTGATGGAAGTCCTTTGTGCTTTAAGGCAGGCAGCGGTGGAAACATACGCGGCGCTGGCGGCGGATATCCCGTTCGCCATCGCGGCCGCGCAAGCAGCCCTGCAATTGTTGAGCCATTTGGCGAGACACACACAAAGAAGAAACCGCCCTCATGTTTGACAGCATGGGCGGTTCCTTCTCGAATCGTTAAAGAGGAAAGAGGTGCAGCCGCAACCCGTACGGCGCCGCGCCCCTGGGGTACCAGCCTGGGGGCGCTTCCCTTTCACGCTTCCATTATACCGTGCAAAACGCGGTTTGTCAACGGTTTTTTTGTTAATTCACCCCTCGAAGCTCCTCAGCTCCTCGTCCGTGGGGATTTCGTCGGTCATGGTGCCGCCCAGGTATTGCTCGTAGGCGCTCATGTCGAAGTAGCCCGTGCCCGTCAGGCCGAAGAGGATGACCTTCGCCTCGCCGGATTCCTTGCACGCGAGGGCCTCGTCGATGGCCCCGCGGATGGCGTGGGCGCTCTCGGGGGCGGGGAGGATGCCCTCGGCCTTGCTGAACAGGGCCGCCGCCGCGAATACGTTGGTCTGCTCGCGGGAGATGGCCTCCATCAGGCCGTCGTGGTACAGCTGGCTGAGCAGGGGGGACATCCCGTGGAAACGCAGGCCGCCCGCGTGGTTCGCGCCCGGGATGAAGCCGCAGCCCAGGGTGTACATCTTGGCCAAGGGGGTGATCTGCGCGGTATCGCAGAAATCGTAGACGAAGCGCCCGCGGGTCAGGCTGGGGCAGGAGGCGGGCTCCACGGCCACGATGCGGGGGTTCGCGCGGCCCAGCAGCTTATCCTGCATGAAGGGGGCGATGAGCCCGCCCAGGTTCGAGCCGCCGCCCGCGCAGCCCACCACCACGTCGGGGTATTCGTCCACGAGCTCCATGGCCTCCTTGGCCTCCAGGCCGATGACGCTCTGGTGCAGCAGCACCTGGTTGAGCACGCTGCCCAGGACATACTTGTAGCCCTCGGTGGTCACGGCTTTTTCCACGGCCTCGGAGATCGCGCAGCCCAGGGAGCCGGTGGTGCCGGGCCGTTTGGCCAGGATGCCGCGGCCCGCGTTGGTGGTGTCGCTGGGGCTGGCGATGATCTCCGCGCCGAAGGTCTGGATCACGCTGCGGCGGTAGGGCTTTTGCAGGTAGCTGCCCTTGACCATGTAGACGGTCAGCGGCAGGCCGAAATGTGTGCAGGCCATGGCCAGGGCCGTGCCCCACTGCCCCGCGCCCGTCTCGGTGGTCAGGCCCTTCAGGCCCTGTTTTTTGGCGAAATACGCCTGCGCCACGGCGGAATTGAGCTTGTGGCTGCCCGAGGTGTTGTTGCCCTCGAACTTGAAGTAGATGCGCGCGGGGGTGTCCAGGGCCTGCTCCAGGCGGTACGCGCGGTGGAGCGGCGCGGGCCGGAAGGTCCTGTAGTACTCCTGCACCTCCTCGGGGATGTCGATGTACGGCGTGGTGTCGTCGAGCTCCTGCTTGACCAGTTCCTCGCAGAACACGGGGGTGAGCTCCTCCGCCTTCAGGGCCTCGCCCGTGGCGGGGCTGAGCAGCGGCGCGGGTTTGTTGACCATGTCCGCCCGCAGGTTGTACCACTGCTGGGGCACCTTGTCTTCGGGCAGAATGATTCGATTGGGGATTTTGACCGACATAGCTGTGGTCTCCTTTTCTAGTTTTTTTGATATACAAAAATGCCCCAACGGATCCTTCGATCCATTGGGACAAGAATGTCAATTCCTGCGGTGCCACCCAATTTACCGGCATAGCCGGTCTCTTATCGCATGCAGACACATGCTATCGCTTTTACGGGCGAATCCCGTCGGGCATTACTAAGAGATCGCTCTCCGTTCTTCCCGCCCTCGCAAGTCCATTCGATGCAGTTCTTTGCGTCCGCAATCCCACCGCCTGCGGCTCTCTGAGCGCCGAGTGCTGCACTTACTACTCTTGTTCATCGGTTTGGTTTATTCGATTGCTAATTATTATATCATATTCCGGGCGGGTTGTCAAGTGGTTTTTTTGCGAAATTTTCAACCTCATATCTTGTAGAGACGCACGGCGGTCTCCCAGGCAAAGCAAGTGTTTTCAATCAGGAGACGCACTGCCGTGCGTCTCTACATTCTTTTACCACTCGCTCACGCTGCCGTCCTCGTTGCGCCATTGGGGGGTCAGCCAGCGGTGCGGGCCGGCCTTGGCCGCCTCGCGCACGGCGTCCTCGTCCACATCGATGCCCAGGCCCGGTTTGTCGGTGCGCAGCACGAAGCCGCCGTGCATCTCGAAGGGCGCGGTGTCCTTGAGATACGTGAGCCTGTCGTTGTCCTTGTGATAGTGCAGGCCGAGGCTCTGCTCCTGGATAAACGCGTTGTGGGTGCAGAAATCCAGCTGGAGGCAGCTGGCCAGGGCGATGGGACCCAGCGGGCAGTGCGGCCCCACGGCCACGTCGTAGGCCTCGGCGAAGGCGGCGATCTTCTTGACCTCCAGCAGGCCGCCCGCGTGGCTGAGGTCGGGCTGGATGATATCGACCCCGCCGCCGGTGATGATGTTCTTGTACCCCCAGCGGGTGTAGTTGCGCTCGCCGGTGGCGATGGGGGTGGAGCCGTGCTTACGCAGCTCCGCGAAGGCCTCCTCGTTCTCGGTGAGCACGGGCTCCTCGATGAACAGCAGGCGGTACTGCTCCAGCTCCGCCATGAGCACCCGCGCCATGGCCTTGTGCATGCGCCCGTGGACGTCCATGGAGATGTCCACGTCGTAGCCTACGGCCTCGCGCATAGCCGCCACGCGCTTCGATACATCATCGATCTTCTTGTAGCTGTCGATCCACTGGTACTCCCGCACGGCGTTCATCTTGATGGCGCGGTAGCCCTGGGCTTGCCTTTCCCGGATGGCCTGGGCCGCGCTTTCCGGGTCGCTGCCGTCCGCGCCGCAGTAGACCGCGATCTTCTCGCGCACGGGGCCGCCCAGGAACTCATACGCCGGCAGATTGTAGTATTTGCCCTTGATGTCCCACAGGGCCTGCTCGATGCCGCTTACAGCGCTGGTGAGCACACCGCCGCCCCGGTAGAACCCGCCGCGGTACAGCACCTGCCAGATGTCCTCGATGTCCCCGGCGCGGCGGCCCAGCAGCAGCGGCTCGAATTCCTTCACGCAGGCCTGCACGGCGTCGGCGTGGCCCTCCAGGATGGGCTCGCCCCAGCCGGCGAAGCCGTCGTCGGTGG
>WQTL01000443.1 GCA_009786275.1 Bacillota bacterium
CCGCCCTTTGGGGTGACCCCCCGCCCCCCCTGGAGGCCGGCCTGCCCGCCGTTTGCCTCACCGGCAACGCCGCCATACTGACCGCCGTGATGAACGACATCGGCGGCGACTACGCCTTCGCCCAGACCGCCCTGGGCCTGGCGAACCCCGGCGATGTCCTCATCGCCATCAGCACCTCGGGGAATTCCCGGCTGCTGATCCCGGCCATCAAGGTTGCCCGGGCAAGGGGCGCGCTGTGCGTGGGGCTGCTTGGCAAAGGCGGCGGCAAAATGAAAGACCTCGTGGATATCGCCATTGTCGCGCCCGCCGACGAAACCTATCTGATACAGGAGCTGCATATTCAAATCTATCATTTGATTTGCGCGGCGGTGGAGGAGGAGTTCTTCGGCTAAACGCGCGGATCAGGCCGCAGGCACAGTGAACCTGTTTTCCTGCATGGTTTGTATCGTTTCTTTCATCGTGGATAGGTAATCGCCTGCGATATAGCCAAGCGTTTGGCCTCGCGCGCCCGTCGCATCATCGTATATGATGCTGTTGAGTACAACCGCAACTTTTTCCCGCAGGATACCGAGTTCTACGAACGCGTCGTCGGATACCAGGCTGTATAGCATGTGTTTTCCCTCCTCATTTGTTTACCTATATTATATCACTACGTACTCATATGCACAAGATGGAAAACTGTACAAATATATGGATACGTAATCATATTTCTTTGTGCAACATCCAGAAAGGGGTGATAGCTTGCCAATGAGTGAAGCGCAGAAAAGGGCACATGCAAAATACAGCCTCAAAGCTTATGACCGGCTGGAAATCATCGTGAAAAAGGGCAGCAAGGATGAACTGAAAGCCCACGCCGCCGAACAGGGCGAAAGCCTCAACGGATTTGTAAACCGGGCAATGATGGAGGCGATGGAGCGGGACAGACAGGCAAAACATATGGAGGGCAAACAATGATCTACGCCGGCCTTGACCTGGGCGGCACAAAATGCGCCGCCGTCCTCGCCGAAGTCAACGGCGAAGCCATCACCTTCCTGGACCGCAGGGAGGTTCCCACGCAGGGCACATGGCGGGACGTCATGGCGCCCCTGCTGGATTTCCTCAAGGGGCATGCGCTCGCGGGCTGCGGCGTCAGCTGCGGCGGGCCCCTCGACAGCCGGGCCGGGGTGATCCTCAACCCGCCGAACCTGATGTCCTTCGAGAACGTGCCCATCGTGCAGGTTGTTCAGGAGGCCCTGGGCTGCCCCGCGCGCCTGCAGAACGATGCCGATGCCTGCGCACTGGCCGAGTGGCGCTTCGGCGCGGGGCGCGGCACGCAGAATATGATTTTTCTCACCTTCGGCACGGGCCTGGGCGCGGGACTGATCCTGAACGGGCAGCTCTACGTGGGCGCGCGCAACCTCGCCGGGGAGGTAGGCCACATCCGCCTGGCCTCCGACGGCCCCGAGGGCTACCGCAAGCGCGGCTCCTTCGAGGGCTTCTGCTCCGGCGGCGGCATCGCGCAATTGATCGGGATGCGCACGGGTGAGACTTACACAGCGAAAGAGCTCGCGCGCCGCGCGGATTCGAATGACCCGCAAGCCCTGGCTGTCTGGGAGGAAATCGGCACGCAGTTCGGGCGCGGCCTTGCCGTGCTGGTGGATATCCTCAACCCCGAGGCGGTCGTCGCGGGCAGCATTTACACCCGGGCACACAGGTTTCTATACGAGCCCGCCATGCGCGCGCTGCGCGAGGAGGCCCTGCCGGAAAGCCTCGCGGGCTTCCGCCTGCTCCCCGCGGAATTGGGCGATAGCATCGGGGATTACGCGGCGATTGCGATAGGTACGTAGAGACGCACGGCAGTGCGTCTCCGCACAAAACCTGTAGGGGCGGCTGCCCACAGCCGCCCGCAGTAAAAACAAATGCCTTTTTCTGCTTAGTTTTCGCACCAAATCCCCACCAAAGGAGGCACCCATGTCCTTAACCGTAAGCAACCTCACCAAGCGCTTCGGCCCCAAAACCGCCGTGGACAATCTCAGTTTCACCATGGCCGAGCCCGGGGTCTACGGCCTCATCGGCACCAACGGCGCGGGCAAAACCACCACCATCCGCATGATCCTGGGCATGCTCCCCGCCGACGGGGGCAGCGCCGCCTGGGACGGCCAGCCCGTCGCCAAGGGCGTTCGCTACGGCTACATGCCCGAGGAGCGCGGCATCTACATGAAGACCAAGGTGATCGAGCAGCTGGTGTATTTCGGCATGCTGCGCGGCATGGCGAAGTCCGAGGCCCTGCAGGCGAGCCGCCGCTGGCTGGAGCGCCTGCGCGCGAGCGAATACGAGAACATGCTGGCCGAAAAGCTCAGCAAGGGCAACCAGCAGAAGATCCAGCTGATCTCCACCCTGATTCACGACCCGCAGCTGCTCTTCCTGGACGAGCCCTTCAGCGGCCTGGACCCCCTGAACACCCAACAGTTCCACGAGCTCATCCAGGAGATGGCCGCGGCGGGCAAATACATCATCATGAGCTCGCACCAGATGTCCACGGTGGAGGAATACTGCCGGGAGATCACCATGCTGCACAGGGGTCAGGCCCTGCTGCAGGGGGATCTGAAGGAAATCAAGGCGGGCTACGGCCACACCAAGCTGGTGCTGGGCGCGCCGGAGGAGGCCTATGCCATGGCCCGTGCGGCGGGCCTGCGGCAGACGGAGGCCCGCCCCGATGAAAACGTCTTCGCCCTGCCGGAGACCGGCGCCGACGCCCTGTGCGAAAAGCTGCTGCGCGGCATGCTGGCGAAAAACATCATGCCCGCGAAGTTCGAGCTCAGCGAACCGGCATTGCACGAAATATTCATCAAAATTGTCGGGGAAGAGGAAGGGAGGCAGGCGGCATGAACCAGTTCAAGCAGATTTTCACCGTGGCGGGCTTCACCTTTCGCGACGCCGTGCGCAAAAAGTCGTTCATGATCACGAACATCATCTATATCGTGGTCATCCTGGGCGCGTGCATCCTCCTGCCTCGGCTCGGCGGCGGCGGGACGGGCATGGAGATCACAGGTATGTCGGAGGGCGTCAGCGTCACGGAGGGCGCCGGCTTCAGCACGGCGGTATGCCTGATCATCAACGAAAGTGAGGAACTCGCCGGAGACGCGGGCTTGACGGCCGTGTTCCCCTATACCTCGCAGAGCTACGACCCCGCGCAGCGCGAAGAGTGCCTCAAGCTGGTCAAGTCCGACGGCTCGTACGGCCTGGTGGAGATCAGCGCGGACGACCCGCCGCAGGTCACAGTCACAACCAAGGACATGATGAGCTCCTTCCCCGTCAGCCTTGTGTGGGAGACCCTGAACACCACCTACCGGGCGTACCAGTTCGGCCAGCTGGGCTATGACCATGCGCAGGCCGCGGAGGTCCTGCAAAGCGCCCTGCCGCTCGTCACCGAGATGGCCGACCCCCAGGGCATGTCCAACTACATCGCGGGCATGGCGCTGATGCTGCTGATGTTCATGACGATCTACGTCTACGGCTACGGGGTGGCCATGAGCGTGGCCACCGAGAAATCCACCCGGGTGATGGAGACCCTCATCGTCAGCGCGAAGCCGCCGCGCATCCTGCTGGGCAAATGCATCGGCATGGGCCTGGTGGGTCTGCTCCAGCTGATGGGCGTACTGGCCCTTTCCGCGCTGGGCGCGAAAGTCTTCATCCCGGGCGGCACCTTCGCCGGGGGGATCAGCCTGCCGGGCCTGACCGTGGGCAAGGCCGTGCTGCTGGTGGCGTACTTCCTCATGGGCTACGCGCTGTTCAGCATGATCAACTCCATGTGCGGGGCCATGGTGAGCAAGATGGAGGACCTGCAGTCCGCCATGATGCCCGCCGCGCTCATCAGCGTGTTCTCGTTCTACGGCGGCTTCTACGTCACCATGGGGGCCACCATGATGGGCGGCAACGGCGCCGGGGCGGGCAGGGTCATCATGCTTATCCCCTTCACCGCGCCCTTTGCCGCGCCCAACGTGCTGCTGTCGGATTCGGTTTCGCCCCGCACCCTCACGGCCTCCATCGCGATTTTGCTTGTCACCATCGTGCTGGTGAGCTTCATCTCGGGGCGCGTGTACTCCGCCTCTGTGCTGCATTACGGCAGCCGGCTGCGCTTCGCGGATGTGAAACGCATGGTCAGGGGAAAGTAAGCAGTATCAAATGGAGAAGCAACCGCCCAGCTACCAAGCGAAGGGGCGGTTGCTTTTTGTTGCCTTATACATGATTCTTCCAAAAATTACAAGAAAAATCCCACAAAATTTTCCGTAACTTTCAATTGCATTTCCCCCCAAGCCTTGTTATAATAGTATTCGTATCTCTTAGCATCGGAGGGCGCGCCGTTGTATCCCCGGACAAGACGAATCACAGCCCTGCTGCTGGCTTTCACGCTGGCGGCGTGCCTTTACGCGTGCAAGCCCGGCGCGCCGGACGAACCCGAGACCGCCGCCCCGCCGGCCACGCAGGCGCAGCCCCGGGATACCCTCACCCTCCCCTTCGCGCGGCAGGACGTCCTCAACCCCTACGCGCTGACCGCGGCGCTCAACCGAAACTTAAGCACGCTGCTCTACGAGGGCCTCTTCCTCACCGATGAAACCTGGAAGGCCCGGCCCGTGCTGGCCGAAAAAATCGAGCAGACCGCCCCGCTGGCCTGGCTTGTCACCCTGCGGGCCGGGCGCGTGTTCCACAGCGGCGCGGCGGTCACGGCGGCGGACGTCGTGTATTCGTTCAACAAAGCCCGGAATACGCGGGATTTCGAGGCACGGCTAGAAAACATCTCCAAATGCGCCGCAGTGGAAGGCGCAGTGGAGTTCACCCTGCGCGGCGCGAACCAATACGTCGCCGCCAACCTGGATTTCCCCATCGTGCCCGCGGGCAGCGCGGAGACCGGCCTGCTGCCCGAGGCCAAGGGCGGGTACCTTTTCACCAAGGCGAGCACCCCCGCCGGCACGGGGAAGTATAAACTATCTGAGCGCGAAAACGCCTTCGTGCTGGAATACGACGCGCGCCACCCCGGCCCCGCGCCCTGGGTCACGACGATAGAGCTCTACGGCACGCACAGCGCCGGCGCGCTGCTGTACGGCCTGGAGATGGGCAACTACCACTTCGCCTACGACAACCTCAACGACGGCGAAACCGCCCGGGTCAACGCCACCACCATGCGCGTGCCCACCACGAACCTGGTCTACCTCGGCTACAATTCCAACCGCGGCGCCCTGCAGGATGCCGGCGTGCGCGCGGCCCTGGGCGCGTGCATCAACAAGGCCGCCCTGCTCAGCGAGGCCTTCCACAGCTACGCCCGCCCCACGGACACCCCCTTCCCGCCCGGCTGGCACGGGATTACGCAGGGCGATTTCGATAAGCCATATAACGCCGCCGGCGCGCGCAAAGCCCTGGAGGACCTGGGCTACACGGAGCTGAAGAACGGCGTGCGCGGCTCGCGCCACAGGCAGCTGAGCTTCACCCTGCTGGTCAACAGCGACAGCCCCGCCAAGCTGGCCGCCGCCCGCGCGGTGAAGGTCCAGCTGGGGACCTGCCAGATCGCGGTGGACGTGCAGGCGGTGCCCGAGGCGCAGTACCTGGCCGCGGTGCGCGGCGGTTGGTTCGACATGTATATCGGCGAGGTCCGCCTGACGCCCGACTGCTCCCTCGCGCCGCTGCTGCTTTCCGGGGGCGCGGCGAGCGCGGGCATCAACGTCTGGGGCGCGGCCTCCAGCGCCTACGGGCAGCTGCTGCAGGGGCTCATCCCCGCCGCGAAGTTCGTCAGCGTATTCCAGGAGGAGATGCCCTTCCTGCCCCTTGGCTGCCGCGACGGCATGGCCGCCGCCGTGCGGGGCCTGCGCGTGCCCGCGGGGCCGCGGCAGGGCGACCTGTTCTGCGGCATCGCGGAATGGGAATTTTTGAACTGACAAAAAATTATACAACCCGCAAGGGTTTTCCCTTTTCCCGTCGACTACTAGGTAAGAAGGGCGCCTGGATCCGGTATGAAGCAATCATCGTTTGGGGGAAATTTGTATGATCCGGCTGGAGAGCCACATGGGCCTGATCGAGGTCTCGCAGGACTATTTCGATAAGATCGTCGGCAGCGCGGTGACAAGCTGCTTCGGCGTGGCCGGGATGGCCGGCGGGCGCCGGGCGCCGGCTGTGCGCATCTACCGGGACGGCGGCGGCCTTTCGGTGGATTTGCGCGTGCTCGTCACCTACGGCCTGAATATCGCCGCCATCGTGCGCGGCATCCACAGCCGGGTCTCCTACACCGTGGAGGGGGCCACGGGCCTGGAGGTGCGCAAGATCAACGTTTTCGTGGACGGCATGCTGCACGGGAATTGATTGGGACACGCTGCTTCTTGTAGGGGCGGCTGCCCATAGCCGCCCCTATAGATGGTTGTTTGATAACAGAAGGGAGAATCATCACATGAAGCAAACAAAGCACATCCTCGCGGCACTGCTCACCCTCGCCCTGGCGTTTTCGCTGGCCCTGCCCGCAATGGCGGCTGTCAATTGGGATGACTTCCGCATCATCCAACAGCCGCAAAACCTGAACATACGCCACGGCGAGAGCTTCACGCTCAGCGTGGAGGTGGATTTCCCGGCGGGGGTGGTCGTAACCTACATGTGGATCCTGCGCACGTCAGGGGTCCAGCACCAAATGGGCTCATTGCAAAAAACAACGGACAAAACGTCCGTCCTGCAGCTTGACCCCAGCTCTAAGTATTACCCTCCGTCCGACCTTTATGGGGAAGCTTCCTCATGGTGGGATTACTATGTCCGCGTCATTGCGTTTGAAGAGGATGCTACCGTTTCGTCCAAAACATTGACCAGCGAAACCGTCCGTGTGACCACGGAATATGACTTTGTCGTGGATATTCCCAAACAGCCGCAAAACCTGGTTATCAAAAATGGCGACGGCTTTACGCTGGGCGTGCAGGCAACTGCCCCGGCCGGGGTTGAGTTCACATATCAATGGTACCATTACGTCAATGCGCTTTCAAGCGCGATGCCGCTCAAAGGCGCAACCTCGCCCGATTTGCACCTGGAGGCCAAGGATTCCGGCTATCCCTCTCCATCCGCTGAATACTACTGCAAAATCACCGCAATAAAAAAAGATAGTGACGGCAACATACTTTCTTCAAGAACCGTCAGCAGCGACGATGCGACCGTGACCGCGGAAAAAACCTTTGGGGACAAACTATACGGCATCACCATAGGGCCATTCGTAAGCGCGGCCATGATCATCATGACCGGCGGCGTACTTGCCGTTGGCTGGACGCTCCCCTTGGCGCCCTTGCTTATCCCCTTGGTTCCGTTTGTCTATTTGTTTTACGTTGTGGAAGGTTTCATCGCGGGCTTTAAAGATTTGTTTTAAATATAGCACACGACTATCCCCCGCCCCGCCCGCATATCCATAGCAAAAACACCGGGTGGCGATTCTATGAAAACCCTGGTCCTGACGGCCAACGCGGGCGCCTACTGCTATCCCTGGGCGAACACCCCGTATACATATGTCCTGCCGCCGGAATACGGCATATCGTTGATACCCCAGGCTGACAAAGTTATTTTCGTCAACGGCGTGGCGGAGCGCTGGCTTTCCCATCCGCTTTTGAAGGGCAAGGACAGCTATTTCTTCCTGTGGGACCCCGCGCGGTGCCCGCATTACGCCCCCTGCCGCGCCGGCCTGGCCAGGATCAAGAGGCGGCACAAGGTCTACTCCTTCCAGCGGGAGGACTGCGAAAGCTTCGGGCTGCGCTTCAACTCCACGATGTACGCGCCCCCGCCGGCGGCGCTCTTCCCCGCCCCGCCGGAAACCCTCTATGACGTGCTCTTCCTGGGCGTGCCGAAGGACCGCCTGCCCCTGCTGCGCCGCCTGCACAGGCAGATGACGGCCCTGGGGCTGCGCACGAAATTCCAGGTCGGCCTGCTCGGCGAAGAGGGGATTTTGCCCGAGGCGGGCAAAGGCTGGCGCATCACCCGGGAATGGGTGGACTATCCGGAATACCTGTGCTGGGTGATGCAGTCCCGCGCGGTTCTGGACATCTACCAGGCCATACAGACGGGCTTTTCCCTGCGGGTGATGGAGCACATCTTCTTCTCCAAAAAGCTCATCACGAACAACGCGGTGATCAAGCGGGCGGATTTCTATCACCCGGAGAATATTTTCCTCCTGCAGGAAGACGATATCGGCGGCCTGCAAGCCTTTCTGGACCTGCCTTTCGTGCCGATCCAAGAAGAGATTAAAGACTACTACAGATTTGAGCATTGGGTGGAGCGCTTCGTTTGAATTTACAGACCAGCGTCCAGTACCTCAAAGGCGTCGGCGAAAAGCGCGCGGCGGTGCTGCGCAAGCTGGGCATCCGCACCCTGGGCGATCTCCTCGGCCACGTGCCGCGCGCCTACGAGGACTGGCAGAAAATCGTGCCCATCGCGCAGGCTCCTCTGGGGGAGCCTGTCTGTTTACGCGCGCAGATCAGTTACGCTTTGGCCGAGCATCGCACCCGCTCCGGCATGGTCCTCTACAAAACCCGGGTGAGCGACGGCACAGGGTCGCTCGCCCTGACGATTTTCAACAGCGGCTACCAGGCGGCGAAGCTTAAAGAGGGGGAGGAGTACCTCTTCTATGGGCGGATCACGCTCCCCCCGGTGCTGCGTACCGCCCCCCTCGCGAGCGAAGGGGGCTTTAAAAACGCCCGGGAGATGAGCTCCCCTCAGTTCGCCCCGGTCACGGAGGCCCGCCTGCGGCCCGTGTACCCCCTCACGGCGGGCGTCACCAGCCGCCAGATGGAGACCCTCGTCACCCGCGCCATGGAGCAGGCGGGCGCACAGGTCAAGGAATTCCTGCCGGAGGAGCTCCTGGCCGAATACGGCCTCATGG
>WQTL01000444.1 GCA_009786275.1 Bacillota bacterium
GCCCGCCTGAATTACCCGCCGCCTTTATTCCTCCCCGCCCGGCGGCTCGCTGATTGACCCCACCCGGAAGGGATAGTCGGGGTCCGCCTGCTCGTAGAGGGTGATCAGCATGGTCTTCGCGGGCTCCGGGTCCTCCGGGGAAAAGCCGCCGTCGTCCAGCTTAAAATCGTTGTATGCCAGGTAATTCACCGTCAGCTCGATGGCGCCGCCGGTCTTCTTGATGTTCGTCACCCGCGGGAAGTAGATGCTCAGCGAGCCCGTCGTCGGTATGCGGTAGACCTTCTCCGCGGGGTCATAGATGAAGCCGAAGTCGCTGCCCTCGATGCTGGCGTGGGTGGGCGGCTTCTGGCCGAAAATCTTGACGAATTCGGCCTCCACGTCCGCCTCCTTGATAAGCATGTTCATGGCGTCGTCCGTGGGGGGCAGCGCGCCCGCGGATTCGATCCTGTTCAGGATGGCCCAGATGCTGATGTCCAGCAGCTGCGGGATGCGTCCGTCGGGCACCGAGCCCACGGAATCGAAGGTATCGGGGTCGTGCAGGATGATCGTGGCCAGGAACTCCTCGTACATGGCCTTTTCCTTGGTATTGTCCAGTTGCTGCCGGATGCCGCCCGCGGCCAGGCGCACCAGCGTCGCCAGGCCCACCACCGCCAGCGCCGTGAGGACCACCCCCAGCGGAAACGCCCATCTGTGCGCGCGCCTATGCTTTTCCATCTTCCAAGCCTCCCGTCCGGTCTAACGTCTAATATCTAATATCTAATATCTAATATCTAATATCTATTATATCACATTCCCGCAATAAATGCAAACCCTTTTCCGGCCTTTCTGTGGAAATATTATGGCGGGGAGGCGGGTTTTATGTGCTCCGCACGGCGGCCGAAGGCTCTCCTTTGCC
This sequence comes from Bacillota bacterium, assembly GCA_009786275.1. GTDB lineage: Bacteria > Bacillota > Clostridia > Oscillospirales > Acutalibacteraceae > WRMQ01. Next base: position 896 of record WQTL01000444.1, read on the forward strand.
GCATGGCGGCGTATTCTGTTTGCCGCTGCGCGAGGATGTCATTCAATGTACAGTTGAATTTTTCGGCGAAATTGCGCATGAAGGCCTCGGCCAGGGCCGTTTGGCTTTCGGGGTCGCGGGTGTCGTAGGTTTCGAGGAACGCGGCGAGGCGTCCCGCGTCACGCGATGGGGGGGCATAGCAGCGGGACTCGAAGTCGACGCTGTAGATTTTTGCGCCGTCGTCACTGCCAAAATGGCAGAGGAAATTGCGCCCGTTTACGTCGCCGCGCGATTCGCCGGACGGCACGGCCGCGTAAAACGCCATGAACCAGGCGCACAGGGCTTCCGCGAGGGCCGCGGCGTCGTAGCCGCCGCGCTCTATGATGTCCGGCAGGGGGTCGCCGGGGAGGTATTCCAGTACCAAAAGGCCGTCGCGGCAGTCGAGCACCGCCGGCACGGGGACACCGCGGGCGTGCAGGCCGCGTAGGATTTCGGCCTCCGTCCAAGCCGCGCGGGGGTCTTTTATGTGTTTGTAGACGAGGCCGCCGCGCAGAAAAACTTCGTTGCGCTTGGAGAGGAATTTTACTTCAGCCGTATCGACACCTCCGCGCCTTCCGTGTAGCCCTCGAGCTCCTTCACCACGCCAAGGGCCGCGTTGCGGAGGATTTTTTGCACGAAGGGCACCATGCGTATCTCCTTGCCGTCTATTGTCAGCGTAATATCCGCGCCCGCGCTGGTATCCGCAGGGTCATAGCATTCCAGGTAGTCGGGGACGGCGGCCTCCAGGAAATCGCAGAGGGCGGCGGGGTCTTCGAGGGCGTTGAAGGCGGGCAGGCCTTGGTACGCTTCGATTTCCGCGCTGAGCTTGCCGGATACGCAGATGGCGTTATCGCGCATTTTGTCAAGGGTGCAGATGACCGCCGGGACCGGCAGGTCGTCCACGCCCTCGAGGGCCACCCAGTCGAAGGCCTTGTAATGACGCAGAATCTCCCGCATGGGGAGCTTGCCCGGGTAGAGCAAATCGGTCTCGCGATATCCCCGGGCCGTGACCAGCCCGGCCCCGGCGGCGCGGTGGCGATGGGTGTTGCTGGTGGGGACGGGGTCGATCTCGAAGGCCTCGAAATGAATCTCCTTCACGCTGCCGACGCGGTATCCCCGGCGGGTGAGCTCGGCGACGAGGGATTCGATGGCCGTCGTCTTTCCGCTGCCGCTGGTGCCGACTACGGTGAATACTTTCATGCGTAAGTCCTCCATAAGATGATGCCTGCCGCCAGGCCCGCCGCCCAGAATAGGATGCCCGCGAAGGCCAGCCAGTCTTTCGCCTGCATGCGCAGGGGGGCGTAGCTGCCGCGCTTCTCGTGCGCGCCGAAGCCGCGCAGCTCCATGGCCATTGCCGTGCTTTTCGCCCGGGATACGCCCATGGCTACCGTGGGCATGAGCAGCCAGGTATAGATCCGCAGGCGTACTTTCAGCTTCAGGCGGCGCAAATCCACGCCGCGCAGCTGTATGGCAGTGAGGGAATCCCGGAAGCACTCGCCGAACTGGGGCACGAAGCGCAGGCCCGCGCTGACCATGAAGGCCAGCTGGTAGGGCAGGCGCAGCTGGAGCATCCCCTGCACCAGCGCGTGGCCGGGCCAGGCCGCCAGCACCGCCCCGCCGAGCATCAGGATGACAAGGCGCTCCAGCACCGCCGCGCCGACCAGCAGGCCGTGGAGAATATTCCCGCTGAAGAGCGTTTGCAGCGCCGTGACGCTGAGCAGCATGATCCACAGGCCGCGCAGGCGTTTGAGCACCTGGCCCACCGGGGCTCTGGCGCAGATGGCGGCGGCGACGGCGGAGAGGAGGACGGGCGTCAACAGGAGGGCGTCGCGCAGGAGCACGCCGGCTGTGGAAAGCAGGAATACAAAGAGAAAGGCGACGCGGGGGTCGGGGTTATGATATGCGGGCGGTTTCTTATGAGCGGGCGGCAAGAATGCCGCCCCTACAGCGCGGTTCTTGTTCAGCATTGGAGTTCCTCCATTTTTACTTCCCGCTGCGCGTTGTCTTGTACGAACTCCATATCATGGGTAATGAGCAGGATCGACGTGCCGTCCTTCGCGGCTTCGCGGATTGCGTTGGAGAGGATTGCCTTGCGGCGCGGGTCCAGGCCGGTGGTGGGCTCGTCCAGAACCAATGCGCCGGGCTTGTTCAATAATAATCCGCAGATGGCAAGGCGCTGCTGCTCCCCCCGGCTGAGGGTGAGCGTACCGCGTTGCGCGAAATTATCCAGCTCGAAGCGGGAGAGCAGCTCCATCGCCCGGGTTTGCGCTTCTTCCGGGGCGATGCCTTGCAGCTCCTGCGGGAAGGTGAGATCCTCCAGTACCGTGGGGGCGAACAGCTGCCGCGCGGGCTCCTGGAAGAGATAGCCGATGCGTTGGCCTCGCCGGCCGAGGCTCCAGCGGGCGGCGTTTTCGCCGTCGAGCAGCACCGCCCCGCCGCAGGGCCGCAGCAGCCCGCAGAGCAGCTTGCCCAGGGTGGTCTTGCCGCTGCCGTTGGGGCCGGTGAGGGCCAGGGTCTCGCCGGCGGCCATGGTAAAATTGACCCCGCGCAGGCGGAAGCCGGAAGGGGGGTACTGGAAGGAGAGGTTAAGGGTTGAGATGGTCATGGTACTCCATATTTCAGCGGCGAAGAATGCTGCATAGCTGTCAGCCGCTCCGCGGGCCTTCCTCAGTCGCTGCGGCGACAGCTCCCTCCACGGGAGGGAGCCTGGGGATTAGGCTTAAACGGGTGGTTTGTTGGGCGGGCGGCTGTGGGCAGCCGCCTCTACAGCCCCAACCAGATTTCCCTGTCCGCGAAGGCGCAGCGGGCGTCGTCGTGGTCGACGAAGAGCATGGCGCGGCCTTCGGCGCGCAGGCGGCGCAGGACGTCCATCATGCGCGCGGCGGATGGGGCGTCCAGCTGGCTGAGGGCTTCGTCCAGAAGCAATAGCCTGGGGTTCAGGGCAAGGGCCGCCGCCAGGGCGAGGAGCTGCTTTTGGCCTCCGCTTAAAGTTGCGGGCGCTTCCGCGCGGCGATCCCACAGGCTGACGGCTTCGAGGGCATTACGCACGCGCGCGTGCATCTCATCGCGGGGGAGGCAGAGGTTCTCCGGGCCGAAGGCGGTCTCCAGCGCCGCCGTGCCGCAGAAGAGCTGCGTTTCGGGGTTCTGAAACACCATGCCCACGGTTTGGGCCATTTCGGCGCGGGTGAAATCGCTTGGCGGCTTGCCGAACAGGAGGAGCTCGCCGGTGATTTGCGCGGGGATGCCCCCCGGGATCAGCCCGCAGGCGCACAGGAGCAGGCTGCTCTTGCCCGCGCCGGATGCCCCGCGCAGGGCGGCGGCCTCGCCCTCTTCGATCGAGAAATCGAGGGGGGGGAATACGGGGCCCTCCGCGCCGGGGTAGGTGAGGGTGAAGCCTTTGGCTTCCAGGGCGTAGGTCATTTCAATCCTCGCAGCGAAAGCAGAATCGGAAGCAGCGAAGCGGCCTGCTCACCGCAGGTGCACATCCGTTAAGAGCTTGCACCAGCGCTGGCTGAACTTGTCCTTCGGCAGGACCATACGGAAGGGGCCGTCCCCGCCGTCGTCTGCCACGATGAAGCAGTTCGATTCGTCCAAGGCCTCCCGGATGGAGATGGCCGAGGCGTAGCCGTCGGCGGCGGCGAACACCGCGCTGCCGAACTGCGCCGGGTCGATGCCCTTCAGCTCCAGGATGGCCGCGAAGGGCACGCCGGTGTAGCTGCGCTTCTCCGGGTCCTTGCCGCTTTTTTTGTAGTTCGCCTCGAATTCCACGGGGTTTAAGGCCAGGTATTCCTCCATGGTGATCTTTGCCAGCATCGTTTCGGGTTGGGTTCTCCCATCAAGAATCAAAAACACCGCATCGTCCCGCAGCTGTTTTTTCGCGGCGGCTTCTTTGCCGTTGAGGACGGCCAGCACGGCCACGCCCGCAGCCAGGACAACCAATAGCGCGATGATTGCTATCGTGGATTTCTTTACTTTATTTCTCATTTCACGAGCCCCCATCGTTTCAGCTGTTTGGCGATTCCCCAGGCGCCCGCGCCGCCGAAGCTCCCGCTCAGGGCCGCGGCGCACAGGCTCAGCAGCAGCGGCACCGGGGGCAGGGAGAAGAACGCGAGATTCGCCAAGGCTGTGCCGGCGAGGTTCGCCAGCAGCCCGGCGAGGACGCAGGCGGGGAAGTTCGCCTCTTTCCGGGCGAAAAGAAGGAACATCAGGTCCGCCGCCGCCCCGGGCAGGGTGTAGGTGAGCGGGCTGAGCGCCCCGTGGGAGCCGGGCACCCCTAAGGCCAGCACGAGCAGGCCCTGGCACAGCCCGCAGAGGGTCCCCGCGCCCTTCGCGCCGGTGAGCGCCGGGGCCAGCGCCAGGAAGAGCATGTAGACCCCTCCGGCCACGGCCCCCCCGGGGATGAACAGCGGCCCGGTGACGGCGTGCGCCAGAGTGGATACCACGGGCTTCACCGCGACGCCCAGCGCCGCCGCCGCCGCGATGAGCATCAGGTGGAAGGGGGTGTACTTCGACAGCCAGCGTTTGAGCATGCGTTTCTCCTAAACAAAAAGCGCGGACGAAGTCCGCGCGGCGCGCAACTTGCGGCGGTGTCCGGTCTCTAGGAATAGGTGTTCAGCGGGATGTTTTGGTTCACGCCCACAAGCTCGGCCCATTCGACCAGCTGGTTCGCCGCGCCCCGGGTGATGGCGGCGTCCTCTTTGATGACGGCGATGTCTTCCTTCATGTCCGCGATGTCGGCCTTCATGTCCGCGATGTCGGCCTCGATGCCGTCCAGGCGTTCATTGACCTGGGCCATTCCGCCGGTCAGGGTCTCTACGCTGCCGGCCAGGGTCTCCAGCATGGATAAAATCTTTTCCTCGTTGTTCATGGAAGCGGCTCCTTCTGTTTGTCCTGCAGATATTATAGCACAGCGGGGAGGGGAAAGCAAGCAAAACGTTTGCATTGAGCACGAAAATATGCTACAATACGAAAAAAGCCCGAGGAGAGAAAACATTATGCAAAGGCCGCCGCTGATCTTGGAGAATTTCGACAACGCCTATACCGGGGAGGAAGGGGCGGGGCGCCGGTGGGCGGCGTTCAGCGAGAAGACGGATACGAACGTGGAATTCGTAAGCGCAAGCGAATGGCCCGGGGGGCGCAACGCGCTGCGGATGGACTATGATTTCCGGGTGGAAACGACGCAGGGCGGCAGCCGCAGGAGCTATTGCCGGACCTGGTCAAACGCGGAAAATCATTTGGGGCTGCGTACGGAGCTGGCCGGGTGCCCCGATACACTGGTGATCCCCAAGGGCGAGTACCCGACGCATTTGGGGGTCTGGCTCTATGGCGACGGCAGCACCGCGTGGAGCAACGGCGGGGTGGTGGATTCCAGAGGGGCGGTGGAGGACATCGCCTACGGCGACCAGGACTGGGTGGGCTGGCGCTTCGTCGCCGGCGCGATTCCGCCAGGGCTGGAGCTGCCGCTGTATGTGTCGTATCCGCTGCGGCTGCTCTCGGGCAGCAAGGGGATGCACGGCAGCGTCTGGCTGGGCGCGGTGATGGCGCTCTACGGCGGGATCGACTTCGACGCCGTCGCGCCTGTAATCGGGGAGATCGGGTTTGCGGATGGGCGCATTGTTACGAGCGTCTATGACCCGGACGATAAAGACAATGATTATCCCGCCTCGGGGCTTGATTTTACACGCGCAGAAGTGTACATCGACGGCGCGCGGCATAGGAAGCACGTTTCGTTTGTGCCGGAGGGCACCCTCGTGCGCGAGGGCAAAGGCTATGCGCTGACCTGCGAGCCGGATTTCGCGCTGTGCGAGGGGTATCACAGGGCGGAAATTGTCGTGTACGACAGGGCGGGGAATGCCGGGCGCGGGGCGGGGTTTTTCCGCCACGGGCAGGGGCTCGCCTGGGCAATACCGGCAAAGGCATGCCTGGGCAATGTGATAGACCTGGATATCACCGGGGTTGGCGGCGATTGCGAAGAATTGCACATCGATTGGGCGTGCTATGGCGCGCTGGAGCGCTGCGGGGCGCGGCAGGCGCGGGTAAAATTCGGCCTGGCGGGGGCGGAGAGCGCCGGGGTGCGCTGCGTCTCGGCGTATTACACGAAGGGCGGCGAGAAGCACTCGTTTTGCCTGCCGGACTTGCAAGCCGAGCTGACGGCGGGGCTGGATCTCGTTATGCGGCGGTTTTGCAAGGGTTTCGAGGCGCAATTTATCGTGCGGGACAGGCAAGGGAATCCCGTGCAGGGCGCGCGCGTCTGCTGCGATGGGGCGTATCTCGAGGGGGGCACGGACGGGGCGGGGGTGCTCGCCGCGCCGGGATTGACCGAGGGGGAGATCGGAAAGAAGATCGAGGCCTTCGCCTGTTATGGCGAGGAGTATAGCTATACACGGAAGGTGATTCTTTCGCGGGACTTCGGGCGGGTGATTCCGGCGAACGTGACGCTGACGCTGCGCGCGGCCGATGAGGTGGGGATCACCTGGCAGTGCGGCGTGGGGGCGCAGGCCGGGGTTGTCGAATACGCCGAAGGGGATGTTTTGGATGAGGGCGTGACGGCTTCGGCTGAAGTGTCGCCGCACTACACGGTGCTGCATGGGGAATACACGGAGCTGGCGGCGTTCCGGGCGGTGTTGGGCGGGCTGAAGCCGGGGGCGCGGTATTGCTACCGCGTGGGCGGGCCCGCGGGCCGGAGCCCGGTGTATTCGTTCAAAATGCCGGCGGGAGGGACGAGTGTCACCTTTGCGGTGTTGGGCGATACGCACAATTTCTGCGGCGGCGCGATGGCCTCGGCGCTGCGGCGCTGCCCCGGGCTGGATTTCTTTTTGCATGTGGGGGACTACGTGGGCTCGGGCGGGGCCTATGAGAACTGGCTGGCGCTGCATGAGGATTCCCGGGGGCTTGCGCCAAACCATCTGATGCTGCCGGTGGTGGGCAACCATGATACGATGGACGGGGACGGCGCGCACTACCGCATGGTGTTCGCCAGCCCGCAGGACGGCCCGCCCGGTACGCGCCCGGGGATGACCTACGCCTGCGAAATCGGCGAGGCGCTGTTCATCGCCTTGGGGGATGTTGAGAGCGAAGAGGCGATTGTGCCATGGCTGCTGGATGTGCTGGGACGCTCGGAGAAAAAGTGGCGGATTTTGTTCCTCCACAGCGGGCCGTATACTTGCTGGATCAACACGGACGAATACGAAAAGAAGCTGGGCGGCCTAGCGCAGGGGCTGGGCTTCGACCTGGTGCTGTCCGGCCACGACCATGTGTACCACCGCGCGACGATACGGGACCATGTCACGCAGGAGGTTACTGACACTATCTGCGCGCGTCAAGGCGTGACCTATGTGCAGTGCGGGACCTCCGGCCACGGGCAGGACTGCGGGGGGAAGCACCGAGCTATCTGGAACAAGATTTATGAATCGGAACGGCCGGTGTACGCGATGATCACCGTGACGAACGAGAAGATACGCATCGAGGGCGTGGAGGTATCGGACGAGCGGGCGGAGGGGCGTTTGTTTGACAGGGCGGAGATTGGGAAGTGAACGATAAATAATATAGAATAATGGCGGGCGGTCAGTCGCTCCGCGAAACATCCTCAGTCAGCCCGAGGCTGACAGCTCCTTCTACGAGAAGGAGCTTGGGGGATTAAGTTGAAACGACAAGAATTTCTATGGGTGGTGAATATGCCCCATGAATAATGAAAATTTGCTCCAGGCCTTGGAGGCATATGCGTCTGAAGGCTGGGCGCCATTCCATATGCCGGGGCACAAGCGCAACCCCGCACTGGGGGATAGCTTGCCCTATCAATTGGACATTACGGAGATCGCGGGCTTCGACAATTTGCAGGAGCCGCGGGGGATTCTGCTGGAGCTTTCGCGGCGGGCGGCGGCGCACTGGGGCTGCGACGACGCCTGGGTCAGCGTCAACGGCGGGACGGGGGCGGTGCTGGCGGGCATGCATGCCATGACGAAGCGCGGGGATACCGTGCTC
>WQTL01000445.1 GCA_009786275.1 Bacillota bacterium
CCGGGCAGGGCCTGGACACCCTGCTGCGGCGCGTCTGCGAACCCCTGCCGCAGAACCGGCGCGCGGTGCGCCTGCTGCTGCCCTATGCCCTGTCGAGCTACGGCGCGCGCTTCCGCGCCGAGGGCAGGGTGGACAAAGAGGACTTCCGGGAGGACGGGGTGTACTACGAGGCCGTGCTGCCTGTGGGGATTTTGGAGGAAGTGGAGGCATACCTGCTGTGACCATCCTTTTCCAGGGCGACAGCGTAACGGATTGCTTGCGGGACCGCAAGGATTTCCATGGCCTGGGCGGGGGCTATCCGCTGTATGTCAGCCGGGCGATGCCGGGTGTAAAAGTGCTCAACCGGGGCGTCTCCGGCGACCGGGCGAAGGACCTCGCCGCCCGCTGGCGCGAGGATTGCCTGGACCTGCATCCCGACGCCGTGAGCATCCTCATCGGCATCAACGACGTATGGCGGCGCTATGACTCCGACGACCCGACTGGCGACGCGGCCTTCGAGGCGAGCTATCGCGAAATCCTGGAGCCTTTACGCGCGCAGCAAGTGAAAATTCTGCTGGTCGTGCCGTTCCTGCTGGACGTGAACGCGGGCGTCACGCGCATGCGGGAGGATTTGGCGGGCAAGCAGGCGGTGGTGCGCCGCTTGGGCGGCGAGTACGGAGCGGCTCTGCTGGACGCCGACGAGCTGTTCCGCCGGGCCGTGGAGGCGCAAAGCCTGCCGCCCGCCCATTTTGCCGGGGACGGCGTGCACCCCACCGACGCGGGGCACAGGCTGCTGGCGGAGGCAATTTCAAAAAACGCTTGCATTTTTTTTGGCGAACCGTTATAATATAGTGGTACCTCAGCCGGTGTGATGGAATTGGCAGACGTGCCGGACTCAAAATCCGGTGGTGGCGACACCGTACCGGTTCGACCCCGGTCACCGGCACCATGGCTGCGGTGGGGCCCGTTCGCGGGCTCCGCCGCATTGTTTTTTGTTTAGTAAGGATGTGATCGCAGTATGACGTGGGATATCGTATCGAACATCTTTCTGGCGGCAGGCGGGCTCGGGCTGTTTTTGTACGGCATGAAGATGCTCTCCGACGGCCTGGAGAACCTGGCGGGCGACCGCCTGCGGTCCATCCTGGAGCGCGCCACCTCCAACCGCTTCCTGGGCGTGGGCGTGGGCATCGGCGTCACCTGCGTGGTGCAGAGCTCCACGGCGGCCACCGTCATGGTGGTGGGCTTCATCAACGCGGGGTTGATGACCCTGGTGCAGTCCATCGGCGTGATCATGGGCATCAACATCGGCACCTCCATCACCACGCAGATCATCTCCTTCAAAATTGACCAGATTTCGCCCCTGTTCATCTTCGCGGGGGCGCTGTTATATCTGGTATTCAAAAGGCGCAGGCTGCGCAACCTGGGCTTCGTCGCGCTGGGCTTCGGCGTGCTGCTGCTGGGCTTCACCGTGATGGGCGGCCCGCTGAAGGAATTCGCCTCGCGGGACGCGTTCCGCTCCATGCTCACGGCCTTCCGGAACCCCGTGCTGGCCCTGCTGGCCGGGATCGTCTTTACCGCCATCATCCAGAGCTCCACGGCGAGCATAGGCATCATCATCGCGCTGTATATGGGCGGCATGCATATCCCCCTGCTCACCGCCGCCTTTTTGGTGCTGGGCTGCAACATCGGCACCTGCTTCACCGCGCTGCTGGCCGCCATCCCCGCCAGCCGGGACGCCAAACGCGCCGCGCTGGTCCACCTGCTCTACAGCGTGGCGGGCTGCCTTGTGTTCGGCCCTCTGATTGCCTTTGTCCCCGGCATCCTGGCCTGGGTTCAGAACCTCTGGCCGGACGGCGCGCGTCAGGTGGCCATGTTCCATACGCTGTTCAACACGGCCACCCTGGTGCTCCTGCTGCCCTTCGTGCGGCAGCTGGCGCGGCTGGTGCAGAAGATCATCCCGGAACGGGAAAAGGAAAACGCCAACATCAAGCGGCTGCTCTACTGCGATTCCAACGCCCTGAAGACGCCGGAAACCGCCGTGGCCCAAGCCCACAAGGAGATCTGCCGCATGGGGCAGGTGGCCTGCGACAACCTGCAGCTGGCGCTGAAGGCCTTTTTCACCAAGGACGCGGAGCTGGCCCTGGAGGTCCTGGAGCACGAAAAGACGATCAACTTTTTGCAGCGGGAGATCACCTATTGGCTGGCGCGCATCCGCAGCCTGGAGCTTTCCGCGCAGGTGCTGGAGAAGACGGAGGTCATGCTGCACATCGTCGCCAGCATCGAGCGCGTGGGGGATTACGCCGAGAATATCGCGGAATACACCCAGCTGGAGGAGAAATACGGTACCGTGATGAGCCCGCAGGCCCTGGAGGAGCTGACGGCCCTGAGCGGCGCCGTCCGGGAAATCATCGCCCTGGCGCTGGACATCTACAAAAAATACGACGCCGGCCGCCTGCCCCGGGTGACGTCCCTGAAGGCCGACGTGGACGCCCTGCTGGGCGAGTGCTCGAAAAACCACATGCAGCGCCTGAAGGAGAACGTCTGCGACCCCCGCGGCGGCATGGTGTACACGGACCTCACCATCGACCTGAACCATTGCTCGAACCACGCCACCTACATCGCCTACTCCATCCTGGCGGAAAACGCGGCGGAGGAGGAGCCGGCGGCTGCCGTGGGCGCCTGATGAAATGCATGCAGAGACGCGCGGCAGTGCGTCTCTGCATGCATTTCAATCTCACGTATTTTTATAACCACGCCCCAAGCGATTATGCAAGCAAAAAAAGCCCCTCGAACGAAATCGAGGGGCAGGTTCGCGGGGCAGGGGAGCGCAAAAGCGTCTGGAGGGAAATCTTATTTGATCTCCACTTCCGCGCCGACCTCTTCCAGCTTGGCCTTGGCGGCTTCGGCGTCGTCCCGGCTGATCTTCTCCTTGATGGCGGCGGGGGCGCCGTCCACGAGTTTCTTCGCGTCGGCAAGGCCGAGGCCCGTCAGCTCGCGCACGGCCTTGATCACGGGGATCTTGCTCTGGCCGGCCTTGAGCAGGACCACGTCGAACTCGGTCTGCTCCACTTCCACGGATTCAGCCTCCACGGGGGCGGCCACGGCCACGGCGGCGGCGGCGGATACGCCGAAGGTCTCCTCCACGGCGTGTACGAGCTCGGAGAGCTCCAGGACCGTCAGGCCCTTCAGGGTTTCGATGATGCTTTGAATCGCTTCGGATGCCATAAGAAAGTTCCTTTCTAGATGTTAGATGATAGACGTTAGATGTCAGACACAGGGTACGTCAGCCCCTGCGCTCAGGCGGCCTCGGGTTCGGGTTCCGCAGTCTCCGCGGGGGGATTCGCCTTGTCCACGATCGCCTGCATGGCGCGGGCAAAGGCCGCGATGGGGGCCTGGAAGGCGTTGCATACCGTGGCGAGCAGCACCTCGCGGGAGGGCAGCTTGGCCAGGGCGTCCACCTTCGCCTGGTCGATGACCTTGCCGTCCACAAAGCCGGTCTTCACCTTGAAGGTCTTGCTTTTGGACGCGAACTTGGACAGGATGCGCGCGGCGGCGGTGTAGTCCTCCGTGCTGGTGGCAAGAGCCGTGGTGTTGGCGAGGTAGGGGGTCAGGCCCTCCAGGTCCGCCTGCTTGGCCGCGAGCTCCAGCTGCGTGTTCTTTACCACGCTGTAGCGCACCCCTGCGGCGCGCAGGTCGCTGCGCAGCCTGGTGTCGTCGGCCACGTTGATGCCCTTGTACTCCACCAGGACGCCCGCGCAGGCGCCGCGCAGGACCTGCGCGAGGCCGGCGACTGCCGCTTTCTTTTGCTCCAGGATTGCTTGGCTTGGCATGTGCTTTGATTCACCTCCTGAAATCTACCCCACAAAATCTTCGATTTCGCGGGGGCCCCGAAATAAAATGTGCCTCTCTGCCAAAAGGCAAAAAGGCACAATCGATGTGTAAGATTGCGTCTTTCCTCGGCGGGATTTACCCGGGATTGCGCCCGGCACCGGCTGTCTTCGGCAGAACATAAAATATTATAGCAGGGTTTTTCGGGGATGTCAAGGATTATTTTTCTTAAGATGTGGCCAACTGCGTTGTCAAAGAAAATCAACCAGCCCGAGGGGGCAGTCGCGGAATTTGTGGAGGCGTTTGTTAGGCGCAGATGATCTATGGACGACCGGGACGCGATGCTTTGCTTTGTAGTCGCCGAATTTGTTGTAGGCATCGACAAACACCGATATCACGGCGATCAGCGTTTCAAGCCTGCGACAAAAACAGCGTACTCGACGAGCCAGGACCGGGATGTAGTGCCGCAGATCGGCGTTGATCCCTTGCCTGGCATTGCGAACGAAACAAAAATCAAAAGGGTGTCGATTGGCAGTTTACTGCCGAAGATGCTCGTATCAAGCTCAAAAGGCTTTAACCGCTTGTGCAATGATTAGGTTTTACATGATACTAGTGCTAAGCAAGGGCGGCATCGCCAGGGTTCTTGATAGGCACGGTGATGCCCTGCCGTTGAAGATTAGGCGTAATCTTAAAATAGCATATATCCACTTGAAAGAAGCGCAAGATTATTTTTATATAAAAAAAGGAGATTAATTTTATGTACAATACAATAGGGTTCGAGGATTGGCCTCGCGAACTAGAGGAGTTTAGCGAATGGCTAGACTATCTGTGCGAGAAAGCTCGGCCTGTAAGATGTGACGATGATTGCGGAGAAGCACTCGGCTTTGCTATGGAGTGCGTAGCTATGGAGATCGTTTGGGATCACATCAAACGCTATATCGAAGCCGTAGTTAAGCGCGGGCTTGCTCCCCCTGAGCTTCCGAATGAGGTAGAGCTTTTTGAGGAAGGAATCGAAGAAATAGGGGGGCAGCATGAATAATAACGTTAGAATTCTTGGAAACACGGAATACACAAATAAAATATCATTTGAAAGGGCTAATGCTAACATGCCTATTATTTCCACATCCGTTCTGGCTGATTGCCAGCAGAATTTCAAACAGCATCAGGCTGAATACGAACAGAGATTTGATATTTTAGAGAACAGGGCCACCAAGTTTATCAGCCTGATGAAGGTGATGCATAGAAAATCTTCTTATCAATTGAGAACAGGCCTCGCTGTTCGGTTTCTCAACGCCATGATTGATTATCGACAGGAAATAGACACTAGCTATAATCTGGTTTCCATCTTGCTTGTTTTAGCAGCAATGATAGAGAAAGAATTTCCCGGTTCCCTGGGAGAAAAAAATTCCGAACACTATGATTCGCTAAAGGACCAGCTGAGGACAATGGGCGACAGAATCGATCAATCATTGCGAGAATGGATTGAACAAGATTATATGCGGTAACTAGTTCGCAAACGCAAAGGGCAGGAAGGTTATTTTTGTTGCTTTCCTGCCCATAACAAAAGGCAATCGGTATCCTGAATTTTTGCAAGGCAATTCATGAAAAAACAATCAATAGAAAGATCCGAAACGATGTTAACGTATGATGTAATCCAAGCATATTTCGCATGCCATGATGCTCTAACACGCGCGATGGAAAGCATATCTTCAACTGATGCGGAGGTTCAAGAAAAAAACAAACCGGGGATTGAGGCTCTTGCGGATGCCTCCAAACAGCTCTTAGCCCATGAGATAGGCCGGAGCGTCGTGCTCGCGTTTGCCAAGGAATGCAGGCTTGAGACGGTCGGGGATTTGTGTGCTTGTAGGGACGTGCTGCTCAGCCGCCACGCGGACGATGTGGAGGACGAAGACAACCTGATGGATCATTTCGATGTTGGCCCGGTGGAAGAGCTGGGTAACGCCAAAAGCGCAATCGCTCGCGTCCTTGATTCGTTCCAGCATGCGCTGCCGTCCGAGGAAGCAAGGCGATTGAAGCTGGCTTATCACGGGCTGGATGGAGTGCAGGCGTATTTCTTCAACAACTAGGAGGGCAATTTAATGTCGGCAAAGGAAATGGTGCGGGACTGGATGAACCGAGGGCTGGCAGAAGAAGAAATTTCGGATCGTCCCCTTTCGCATGAATTAAGCGCTTGTATCAGCGCGGTTATATATGCATGGCGAAGGTATAAGCCAAAACCGTCCCCGAACTATTCTATGAATCTCATAAAGGCATTCAATGTTTTGTCGGGTTTGCAGGCATGGTTGAACGAGATTGCGCAGGAAGAACCCGACGAATAGTGTCCAAGCTGTCGGTCATAAGAATGAATTGAATAAAAACAGGAGGTAGTTCTTGCATTTGATGGTGCAGTCCTATTTCCCAACAGAGCCGGGTGCGATTCTGGAGCTGCAAAGGCGTGTCGCGATGCTGCACGCTCAGGCAGTGACCCAACAACTGCTGGACCTTCCAGTACCGAAAAAGCAGAAGTTGGAACTGCTGCAGGCAGTCACAGACGACATAAACGAATCCCTGCTACATGTTGGGGCGGTTGGTTGAAATTTCAACCTCCGTTACATTACATAAGGACGAGCCACGGTGCCTAAGCCTCCGATAATCCAAAACTAAACGAAAAGAGAAAAGCTATGGAGCAAGAGTATTTAAAGGAAATAGTTACTCCTATTGAGTATGCGGTCATATCAAGCATTGAGGCTATTAACGGCAGCTTTCGCGAAGATAACAAACCGTTGTCCCATGAACCGCTCATGCTGGTGTATGATGCTCTAAATCGGCTGGAATTGGCATTAGCGCTGTTTAAGGCAAAATGGAAGAATGGAGTGGATAGGGATGAAAAATCCTCAATCATTGCACCGTATCCGCAGAGCTTATCTGGCAAGCATTAAAGACGAGCACTAATTCCATGGAGCGAGGTCCTCAGAATCGAAGGCAATTGATTCTGTGTCAACAATCTGTTTTACTATCGGAAGAAGCCTTTCGTAGAGCATCTTGGATATATTGTATCTTCTTTTTGAGTTTTGGTGGGCTATCTCGTTCCTTGTTTCGATGATGTCGAGAACCAGTGGTTGATCTATAATTATGGTTGATTCAATTGGGTCTTCGATTGTGGTAATGCCATGTGCTTTTAAATAGGTTGCCATCGCATACGAGGGACGCTGTTCTTTTAGGAGCGCAACAAAAGACAATTTAATTTTCTGGTATTCATCGCTGCCACGAATCAAATCGAAGAAACGATACAGGCGAATAAATTTATCGATAGAACCACTAAACTTTAGGGCATGAAGAAAAAGCTGTTGCTTATTATAGCTTGCTTGCGCTTCAGGAAGGGTTATCTGAAAATCAGGTATTTTCATAGACATGCGGCTTATCTGTTTTATTTTCATGGGATGTAGTCTATAGGGAAACTCATTGCTCTTGCCATAAAGGTAGATTCGTTTTTCCATAAAGTCAACTGAAAAGAAAGGTATACCTCGCGAATAGTACTGAACATGCTGCGTAAACATAGAGTAAGTTAACCCAACACAAAGCGCCTCCAAAAGCATTTCGGCGCTATCCTCATCATATATCCCATCAAGAATAATTTTAGCTTCAAGGCCATCTTTCCATTTGCGTACAATTACTTCATCGCACAAAAATGACCATATGTTCTGGTGACTGGCTTTAAAAACACATCTTTCGATTTCCCATTTTTCGCTTTCCTCACTCTCGTGCATCCTATCCACATGTGTCTGTGAAATGTGAATAGGCGATACAATTTTGGTTTTCGTGCATTCGGCAAGTCGAGGATCACCCCATGCAACCCACTCGAAATCATCCATTAATCTCCCTCCTTGAAGGTATGATATCAGGTTTCCAGCAGTGCTGCAACCCTCAATTTCCTGCATCCTCTCCCACATGACCTTCGTCATTTTCGCCTTCCCGTGCTCCCAACGCCTTGCGATGCCGGGTGTTGTTTGGAGCAGGCTGCTGAATTCATCTTGCGTTAAGCGCCGACTTTTGCGAAGCGCCTTAATCGACTGCCCCTGCCCTTCATAGAGGAAGCGGTTATAGTTATCCATAAGATCGAAGATATCGACTTGCAGGAGCTCCGCTATCTTATGAAGCTTGTCCGGCGGATACGAATCCCGGGTTGTGTCCTCATAGCCAATGTAGGTGCTGCGGTCGATGCCGGCATAGTCAGCAACCTCGGATTGGTATAGGTTCCTCTGACAGCGAAAATATCGCAACCGTTCAGCCGTATGGGGGATTTGCTCGGGACTGGTGTAGCGCAGGGTGTTCTTGGCGCGCACAAGCGTTAAATGAGAGACATAAAGGGGTGCGCAGACGCCGTTGCGGTGATACACATAAAAATCGTTGCTTATTCGGGAGTGCAGCTTCCATGATTGGGCCTTCCAATTTAGGCCAATTTGTGTGGCTTGTTTTTACAATACTCGCATGACGGCCTTTTCGAGTGGCAGTTTTATGCCGAAACCAGTGAAAACATCGCCATTTACTATTCCCAGGGCCGATTTGCGCCGAAGTACATCCATCGCGTACCCCTGCGCCGCGCCAAGCGCAAGGGGATGTGCCAGCAGGGCGTCGACGCCCCAGCCGCCGTCCACGTGGACTTCGATGGCGTGTTGTTCGAGTAATCGTAGGAGGGAGAGGATGGCGGAGGCAGGCATGTCGGAGTGGGTCATTCATTAAGCCTTTCCAGCGATGCTCGCAGCGCGGTCATTGCGTTCCAGTCCGAGGCGACATTAATATTGAGGCGGCCGTCGTCTGTATCGTATATCCCAACCTTTTTGACGCGCCTCAGTTCCCTTGGAAACAGAAGCCGTTTGCGTTCCTTCAGCGCATCAATGAGGTCGCTGTAACGTGTGAAATCCATCAACATATTGTTCAATACATACTCCGCTTTTACATCAAAATCTTCTTTCAGGCATGCATTCCAGGCAATTGTCGCGCAGTCATACAATACAGAACTGGGCAGCCCTTCATCGGTGAAGGGCTCCACAAGATCAATCATTTTAGCCGACAGCTTCATCTCGTCCGGCATATCGGACAGAT
>WQTL01000446.1 GCA_009786275.1 Bacillota bacterium
CGAAGGGGGCTTTCTGTGCTTCATCCGCAACTATCGCACAGAGCAGAGATAGCCCCCTTCGCTCGCGGGGGGGTGGCCGCGGGCCGGGGGGAGCGCCCGAAAACGTTCACAAAATATCCATTGCAGAGAGCCGACAAATATGTTATAATATGATCTACAAAAAAGGGGGTATTGCAATGAGCCGGAAAATATCCATCGGGGCGGCGCTTGCGTTGGCGCTGCTGATGGTGGCGGCGTCCATCCCGCTGACGATGCTCTATGCCCAGAGGGAACACAACAAGCTCATCGAGGACCTGCCCAAGCTGGTGGCGGAATTCGGCGCGCTGCAGGAGATACAGAACAAAGTCGGCGACGAGTTCTATAAAAAGCCGGCCAGGGACGCGGTGAACATCGGGATGGTGCGCGGCTACATCGCGGGGCTGCGCGACCCCCAGAGCCGCTACCTGAGCGCGCAGGAATACAAGGCCTATATGCAGCGCCTGGAGGGCAAAACCCCGGAGCTGGGCATCGTGCTGAAATACAGCCCCGAGGTGGTGGGCCTGGTCATCGACCAGGTGAAGGCGGGCTCCACCGCCGCGGTGAGCGGCCTGCTGCCGGGGGACCACATCACCAAGGCGGAGACCGGCGGGGTGGTGCTGGAATCCATCAAGGCCGAGGTCTCCCCCGACGAGGCCGCGGCGGCCATCAGCAAATTCTATGAGGAGACCGCCGTGACCGCCGACACCGCCTCCGTGGCCGTGACCATCACCTATAAGCGGGGCGGGGCCTACCAGCCGCCGGTGAACGTGATGCTGGGCAGCGACGTGTCCTCGGTTTCCACGGACATGCTGGCCGACTGGGCCGACACCGGGGGGATCCCCGCGAAAACCGTGGGGTACATCAAGATCCACCACTTCTTCAGCAACACGGCCGACCAGCTGGAGGCCGCCGTGAAGGCGCTGAGCGCCCAGAACGCGATGTCGTATATCCTGGACGTGCGCGGCTGCTCGGAGGGCAACCTGGAATCCGTGTGCAAGGCCATCGACCTGTTCGCCGGGGTGGGGGACCGCGCGGGCGCCATGGTTACGGTGAACTACCGCAACCGCGCGCCCCAGCTCTGGCCCTCCGACGAGAACAGCATCGTCTCCTTCGCCATCGGCCATATCGCGGTGCTCATCGACGGGAACACCAGCGGCGCGGCGGAGCTGTTCGCCTACGACCTGCGCGCCTACAACCCCACGAAGGTGTTCCTGGTGGGCACGCCCACCAAGGGGGTAAGAACCGTGCAGGAGCCCTTCCCGCTGCCCGCCGTGGGCGGCGCGGCGCTGCTTACCGTGGGCGAGCTGACGCCCTACGGCGCGGAGGCCGGCAAGGAATGGGCCGTCGCGCCCAACGAGCCCCTGCCGGAGACCGACAAGCTGGAGGCCGTGACCTACAGCATTTCCGGGGCGGAGGGGCAGCTGACCGGGGCGGTGGCGATACTGACCAAGCCGAGGGAGAAGAAGTAAACGCCGAATGCTGAATGAATAGACCGCCGGTCAGTGGGTGGCGGGCGGTTTTTTTGTGTTTTTTTATGCTCCCCCCTGTCGCTGCGGCGGCATCCCCCCTCGCGAGCGAGGAGGGCGAGGGTTGGCACGCCGCCCGCAACATGGCCATCACTACAATTGTCTAAAAGAGCATTTCCTTTACCGCGCGCGCCGGGGTGTTTTTTATGTTCGCTATACACCGGCTGTGGTATGGTTGTCAAGGGGATTTCGATTATTAAGCGCGGGGCGTCAAATTTTTTCACGGAAAACCCTTTTCAAGCCGCGCGGATTATGCTATAATAAAATATAACGCGACGATTTGAGAGGATGCCGGCATATGGATCTTGCGATATTGGGCTACGGCGTGGTGGGCTCGGGGACGGCGCGGCTGCTGGAAAAGAACCGCGCGCGCATCGCTGAGCGGGCCATGCAGGCATCGCTGCGGCTGAAATATATCCTGGATATCCGGGAGTTCCCCGGCGACCCCTTCGAAGCGCTGGTCGTCCGTGACATCGGCGCCATCCTGGGCGACCCGGACGTGGCCGTCGTGGCCGAGACCATCGGCGGGCTGCACCCGGCCTTCGAGTACGCGCTGGCCTGCCTGCGGGCGGGCAAGAGCGTTGTCAGCTCCAACAAGGAGCTGGTGGCCGTGAAGGGCTATGAGCTGCTGCAGGCCGCCAAGGAGAACAACGCGAATTTCCTCTTCGAGGCCAGCGTGGGCGGGGGCATCCCTGTCATCCGCCCGCTTTCGCAGTGCCTGGCCGCCAACGAGATCAGCGAGGTGGCGGGCATCCTCAACGGCACGACGAATTTCATCCTCACGCGCATGATAGAGGACGCTATGCCCTTTGACCGGGCGCTGCGCATGGCCCAGGAGAGGGGCTACGCCGAGCGCGACCCCGGCGCCGACGTGGAGGGCCACGACGCCTGCCGGAAGCTGTGCATTTTAGCGGCGCTCGCCTTCGGGCGGCATGTGTACCCCGAACAGGTGCGCACCGAGGGCATCGCGGGGCTCACCCCGGAGGACGCCGCCTATGCCGACAAGCTGGGCTGCAATATCAAGCTGCTGGGGCGCGGCAAACGCCTGCCCGACGGGCGTATCACCGCGGCGGTGGGGCCCATGCTCGTTCCGCGTGCGAAAAGCCTGCTGGCCTGCGTCAGCGACGTCTACAACGCCATCCTCATCCGGGGGGACGCCGTGGACGACGTCGTGTTCTATGGGAAGGGCGCGGGGCAGTTCCCCACGGCCAGCGCCGTGGTGGCGGATATCATCGACTGCGCCAGGCATATGGATAAGCGGCGCTTCTTCGAGTGGGAGCAGGGCGGGCCGGAGTTCGTCGCCCCGGCGGAGGAGGACGTCGTGAAGCTTTACGTGCGTGCGGACTGCGAGGACAGTTTGGCCGCGCAGAAAGCGATATTGCGGGCCTTCCCCGGCGCGGCGTTTTTGGAGACGCAGGGCGCGGGGGAGATCGCCTTCGTGACCATGCCCACGCGGGACGGCGGGGCGAGGGAGGCGCTCGGGCATATGCCGGGGATAGAGGCAAGGATGATCATGCGGGTGGCGGAATTTTAGGCAGGGAGGGTGTGTTTATGCGCGCGGTGAAGCAGTTCGCGGTGGATATGGGCACGGCAAACGCCGCTATCTACGCGAAGGGCGCGGGCGTTGTGCTGCGGGAGCCCTCCGTGGCGGCGGCCGGCTCCGCAGAGCCGGTGCGGCCCATACGATACGGGGTGATCGCCGATTTCAACTATGCCACGGATATGCTGGGGTTGTTTTTGCGGCAGGCGGGCATGCGCGGCGGCGCTATGCGGGGCAACGAGGCTCTGTTCACCGTGCCCTGCGGCGCGACGGAGGTGGAGCGCCGCGCGGTTTTCGGCGCGGCGTTGGGCGCGGGCGTGAAAAGCGTCCACACCATAGCGCAGCCCATGGCCGCCGCGGTGGGCGCGGGCCTGGCTGTCGGCGAGGACACGGGCTGCATGGTTGCGGTTATCGGCGCGGGCGTCAGCGAGGCCGCGGTGATCAGCCGGGGGGATATCGTCGTCTCGCGCAGCGTATACACGGCGGGCAACGACCTGGACGAGGCGATCATCAGGCACATCAAGAAAAAACACGGCCTGCGGATCGATAAACCCACGGCGGAGGACATAAAAATCCAGATAGGCTCGGCGTCCCCCTGCCGGGACGAGGCCGAAATGAGCATACAGGGCAT
Source organism: Bacillota bacterium (assembly GCA_009786275.1). GTDB lineage: Bacteria > Bacillota > Clostridia > Oscillospirales > Acutalibacteraceae > WRMQ01. The sequence goes on from WQTL01000446.1 coordinate 3,716, forward strand.
CACCATTACGGCGGAGGAAATTCGCGGGGCCCTGTCGGCGCCGCTGGACCGGATTGTTCAGGCCATGGAAGCCGTGCTGGACGAAGCGCCGCGCGAATACAGGGCGGATATCGCCCGCACGGGCATCACCCTGACCGGCGGCGGCGCGCTGCTGCCCGGGCTGGCCGAGCTGGCCGCGCAAGAGACTGGCATTCCGGCGCATGTGGCGAAGGACGCGGCGGACTGCGTGATCAACGGCGCGGGCAAATGCCTGGAGGCCTTGAAGAACTACAAGTGACCATAAATCTAATAAGGAGGCCAATCATGAACTGTCAAAGATGCGGCGCGCAGAACGAGGAGGGCTCGCAATTCTGCAAAACCTGCGGGATAGCGCTGGGGGCTGCGCCCTACCCCCCCAACTACGCGCCCGTGTATTACGCCTATCCGCAGCCGCCGGCGAAACAGACCAACAGCCTGGCCCTCATCGGGCTCCTCCTGGCGGTCTTCGTGCCGTTTGCCGGCCTTGTCGTGAGCGTCATCGCCCGAAAGCAGTGTATCGAGCGGGGCGAGGACGGGGAGAGGCTCGCCAAAGCGGGCATCATCGTCGGGGCGATCTACAGCGGCGTGGCCTTTTTGGCCATCCTGGCGGCGGTGCTGATCCCGCTCCTGATCGTTTCGCCTTTGTTTAACGAGGCGGGAGTGTTCGGGCCGATGGCGATGATGGTGATGATGGGATGACAGAGAAAAGGCGGAGCGCTCAGCCGCTCCGCGGAACCCTTCCTCAGTCAGCCCGAGGCTGACAGCTCCTCCCCCGGGGAGGAGCCTGGGGGATTGCGCAAAAGCGACTGCCCGTACCCAAAACCTGTTTGAGCCTAATCCCCCAGGCTTCCTCCCGTGGAGGAAGCTCCCCGCCTCGGGCGGGGTGATGAAGGCATCGCGGAGCGACGTATCCTCGTGCGATTCGCACAGCCTGCAGGGGCGGCTGCCCACAGCCGCCCGCACCATATAAAAACACCTCAAAGGAGGCCTTAATGTTTCACCACCCCCCGTCGACCGCCGGGCCCACCTCACCCGGCGCCTAACTTAAATTTCAATTGGAGGTAATACATAACATGTCTTTAATCGTGCAAAAATACGGCGGCACGTCCGTGGCCGACGCGGCGTGCCTGCGCAATGTGGCGCGCATCATCGCGAACACATACCAGGCGGGCAACGACGTCGTCGTGGTGGTCTCCGCCCAGGGCGACACCACCGACGACCTCATCGCCAAGGCGAAGGAGCTCACGCAAAGCCCGCAAAAGCGCGAGCTCGACGTGCTGCTTTCCGCCGGCGAGACGATGTCCTCCTCCCTGCTGGCCATGGCAGTGCAGGCGCTGGGATGCCCGGCGGTGTCTTTGCAGGGATGGCAGGCGGGGTTCCAGACCAGCTCGGCCTACGGCTACGCGCGCATCAAAACGATACAGACCGAGCGCCTGAAGGTGGAGCTGGGCCGCAGGAACGTCGTGATCGTGGCGGGCTTCCAGGGCATCTGCAAATACGACGACGTGACGACCTTCGGCAGGGGCGGCAGCGACACGACGGCGGTGGCACTCGCCGCCGCGCTGCACGCGGAACGCTGCCAGTTCTACAAGGACGTGGAGGGCGTCTACACCTGCGACCCGCGGAAAGTCAGCGGCGCGCGTAAGCTCAGCGAGATCACCTACGACGAGATGCTGGAGCTGGCGACCCTGGGCGCGCAGGTGCTCAACAACAGGGCCGTGGAGATGGCCAAGAAATACAACGTGGAGCTGGAGGTGCTCTCGAGCTGCACCCAAAATCCCGGAACGATCGTCAAGGAGGTTACTACCATGGAAAAAATGCTCGTGCGCGGGGTGACGAAAGACACCGACACCGCCCGCCTGTCCGTCATCGGCGTGAGGGACATCCCAGGCGTGGCCTTCAAAATCTTCAGCAAGCTGGCCGCGAAGAACATCAACGTGGACATCATTTTGCAGTCCGTGGGCCGCGGCAACACCAAGGACATCTCCTTCACCGTCAGCCGCGCCAACGCGGAGCAGGCGGTGGGGATCCTGAAGGCCATGGACCTGCTTGCCGGCCTGCCCATCGCCTGCGATACGGACGTGGCGAAAATCTCCGTGGTGGGCGCGGGCATGGAGACCCACCCCGGCACGGCATCGAAGATGTTCGAGGCGCTCTACGGCGCGGACATCAACATCCAGATGATCTCCACCAGCGAGATCAAGATCTCCGTGCTGATCGAGCAGGCCCAGGCGGACAGGGCCGTGGCGGCGGTACACAGGGCGTTTTTCCCGGAGGAGTAGTTCCGGAAATCGGCAAATAAGTCTTCATTCCCTATTGCTTTATCTGAACAGGTGTGCTAAAATGGCTTCAAGAAAAAGCAATAGGGGATGATTTATTGTCCAAGCTTATCATCGGCCTGACCGGGGCCTTTGGCAGCGGGTGTTCCTTTCTTTCAAGAATGTTTCTGGAAAGCGGCGCCCTGACGGACAAATCGGGCGGGCAGGGCGCAGGGGCGCATAAGCAGATCATATTTAAGCGCTGCAAGCTCTCTGACATCTTAAAGCAGGAATACGAAAAAGAAAAGGGACAAAAGATCACAGAAACCACGCCGCGATCCGTATTACAGGACTATGGGGATGCGTACCGAAAAGACAACGGGGCGGACGCCTTCGCAAAGCTGCTATGTGATGCGCTGGATGGGACTGCCGATGAGTACATCGTAATCGACAGCATCAGAAACCCCGCTGAAATCGAATGTTTTCGTAAAAAGTGGTCAAACTTTATTTTAGCAGCGATTTTTGCTGATAAGGAAATCCGGTTAAAAAGACTGCAAAATAATGGACTCTACAAGTCGAGAGATGAATTCGAACGGGACGACAAACGGGACGAGGGCGGAAAGAGCCAACCGAAATATGGGCAACAGGTCCGTAAATGCTTTTTTGAAGCTGACTTGGTCGTGTCCAACAATCATTCCATCACAGTGCCGGAGCAGAACTACTACCAAACAATGCGATCCAGATTGGAAGGATATATCAATGCGTTCCTGCACCCGGAAAAAGCACAGCCCAGCCCCATAGAAATCGCTATGGCGAACGCATATACGGTAGGACGCAACTCCAAGTGCATGAAACGAATGGTAGGCGCGGTTGTTGTGGATGCTGAATATAATTTATTAAGCTCCGGTTTCAATAACGTTCCCCCTTGGTCGAAAAGCTGCAGAGAGTCGCTTGGTTACTGCTACCGGGATTGGTACAGAGAGTATGTACGCGCGAAAAGAATTCAGAACCAATTGGATTCCGCATATCCCGATAACGAAAAAAACGGCGATGTCGCCAAAGCGATCGCGAAAGATATCAAATCATTGGAACTGTGCCGTGCGATGCACGCAGAGGAAAACGCGATCATGAACATGGTCGGACGCACCGCCTCCATTGGATTGCCTTTTGAAAGGTATGAGATAGAGGAAACAGCAAACGAAAAGCCGCTAAAAAGAGTCAAGGAATTCACACAGGACACCATTTTGTTCGTTACGACTTTTCCATGCAACCTATGCGCCAATAAAATAGTAAAATCAGGAATAAGAAAAGTGGTGTATTTTGAGCCCTATCCGGTGGACGAGGCAAAGATAATCCTGGAGGAAGGGCATGTTCCTTTTGTGCCTTTCGAGGGCGTTACGTTCCGCGCGTTTTTTAAGGCCTACCAGTATGGACAAAACGATTAAGCTTATGCTTCAAAAAATGAAAACTATATGGAAAGGTGACGAACATGGAAGAGATGGTCTTTATCTGCCCTGAATGCCACAGCCTCGCTTACTATGACCCCTGCTTGAAACGCGTGTATTGCAGGAACACGGATTGCGAATGGAGCGAAAGTATCTATCTGCTGCAGCAAGACAATACGCTCTGCTTCGCCTGTGAAAACAGAGTTGCCGTCTAGCAAAAGGAATCACCCCGGGCTGCCGAAAGCAGTCCGGGGCGATATGTTGCTGTGCTCAGAGCGTGGCGCCGCGGCCGAAGGTCACCTCAAAGAACTTGAGGATGGCGCCGATGATCGGCCATTCCAGCATGTTCTTCCAGAAGGTCTGCACGCCTTCAGCGTCCTGAATGAAGCCGAAGATGCTGTTCCAGAAGGTGGCGATGGATTCGAACATTTTGAGTCCCTCCTTTTTCCAGTGTTTGCGTTCAAAAAACCGCAACGCAGATACTATAGCATGTTCCAACACTTTAGTCAAGGGCTTTTTAGCACTTTTTTAAAATTTTTCCGCTGTGATGCGCTGAAAGGAGATTTCCCATGTTCCGAGCTGTGATCGCGCGCGTTTTGTCCATCCTGGTGGCCCCGCTGTGCCTGCTGACCGCGTTCATAACAGAGCGCAGCGAGGCCCCGCCCGAAAAACAGGCCCCGGCCATAACCGAGGAGAATTTCGGCCTGTTCGAGGCCATCCCCCGCTACCAGGGCGTCACCACCGACGGCGAAAGCTGGTACACCAGCTGGAACCTCGGCCTGCAGAAGACCGACCTGAAGCACAAGATCTTGGCGAGCAATTTCATCGCCGTGCCGCTGAAATTCCTGCTGGAGGGCAGCAACCACATCGGCGGTATCAGCGTGTACGGCGGCAGGCTCTACTGCCCGCTGGAGGACGGCTCGGATTACCTGAAGCCCTACATCCTGGTCTACGACGCGGAGACCCTGCGCTGGACCGGGGAATCCTACCTCCTGCCGCGGGAGCTCCACGTGGACGGCGTGCCCTGGGTGGCCGTGGACGGCCCGCGGGGCGTGGCCTATACCGCCGAGTGGAACAAGGCGCCGGTGCTCAACGTGTTCTCCCTGGAGGATTTCACCCTGGTGCGCACCGTGCCGCTGAGCGAGCCCCTGGACCGCATCCAGGGCGCGGAGGTCTATGACGGCGTGCTCTACTGTGCGGCGGATACCAAGGACAGCCACACCATCTGGGCCGTGAACCCCGAAACCGGCACTGCCGCCAAGGTGTTTGACCGCTTTCTGGACAACGCCGTGGAGGCCGAGGGCATGACGGTGCGGCCCATGCCGGACGGGTCGTTCTTCCACTGCCTGGAGACGGGGAAATCGCGGGTGAACGTGAGGTTCAGGCATTATGGGAGGCCGTAGGATACGTAGAGACGCACGGCAGTGCGTCTCCTTCCAAAGGATAAGCTTTAGCGTGAAAACCAACTGCCAGTAGCGCCATATCAGGCAACAAGAAAACCAGCGTACGCGCAGGCACACACTTTCGAGGTATAGCGAGGG
>WQTL01000447.1 GCA_009786275.1 Bacillota bacterium
TCTAAGATCTAGCATCGTTCGACTTGCATGTGTTAGGCACGCCGCCAGCGTTCGTCCTGAGCCAGGATCAAACTCTCTGAATAATGGTATTAATATAGGCTTTGCACGGGCGGCAAAATTGCCGCCCCTACAGGCCCATAATAATCATTTCAGAGCGTCTAAGCTCTTCGCCATTGCTGGCCTGTTCTGAAATTTCTTCCAGAATTACTGTTTTCCATCGTACTTGCGCGGGCGGCATATCGCCGCCCCTACAGGTCAATGAAACTCTTTTGAATCTTAAGGGTTGTATACTAGTAAATTTCTTTACCTCGTACACTGAATCGTTGTTTAATTTTCAAGGTGCATAGGACTCCCAAAAGAGCCCTTTTTTCGCGCCCCGGTTGCCTGGGTTTGCCACCCCGTTCCGCAGGCGCCTGAGTATATTACCACACCCCATGGCTCCATGTCAAGAACTTTTTTGCGGGCAGGCCCAACTTTAGTAAACGGAGCCGGGCGTTTCACCGATTCCTCCGCGCCTCTACTCCAGCGTCACCGTATAGACATAGTCCTCATTCCACTGCCCGAACGCGTATTGACGCCCGCGCAGCAGCACCCGGTCACCATATACCTCCACATACATGCCGTTGCCGCCGGTGAAGGCCGTGAAGGGGTATACGTTCACCAGGGTGACGCCCTCGGTCTCGCAGGCTTTCAGCGGCGCATGTATGTGGCCGGAAAAATAGATCACGTTGTCGTACTTCTTCAGCACGCCGAACACGGCGTCGGAGGCCTCGCCTATGCCGTCGAGGTTGTACCAATAGTGCCCGTCGGGCCGGTTCGGGTGCTCGTCGGGGAAATGCGTCTTATCGTTGAAGGGCTGGTGGTTGAATACGAACACAGGCCTGCCGCCCCGCGCGGCCCCGGCGAGGCTCTCGTCCAGCCATTGGAGCTGCGCGGCGGAAATCACCTCGTGGGTGCCGGCCTTGTCCTCGGAGCCCAGCACGAGGAAGGTGTAGCCGTTGATCTCCCGGGCATAGTAGGGCTTTTCGTTTTGCGCGCCCGTATAGGCGTTGTAGAATACGTTGTGCCTGGCAAGGGCCTCGTCAAATTCGTAGGCGGAGGGGTTGATGTCGTGGTTCCCCATGGCCGCAAGGGTGTTCTTCGACCGGTTGTGGGCGGAAAGGATGCCGTAGAGCATCATGTACTCCGTGAACTGGCCGTTCATGGTGTTGTCGCCCAGAAGCACCAGTGCGTCGCTCGGCGCCGAAGCCCCGGCGATGTCCTTCAGGGCGCTGCGCAGGTACTGGAAGCGGAACATGGTGAACGACTCGATGTGCGCGTCGGCCAGGACGGAGAAGTTCAGCTTCAGCGCGTCCGGGTCCGCCGGCCGGATGATCCCCTCCGCCGGGGCCGCGCCCGGGCTGAAGAGCATCACCAGGGCAAAGATCCAGGACCACAGCTTGATAAGTATCCGCAGGAAAAAGGCCGCCATACAGATTCCCCTTTGCATCCATTTTCCTGTCCAGTATACACCATTTTCACAGGCTTGTAAAGATTAACCTTGCTTTTGCCCCGTTTTCATGCTAAAATAAAAAAGAATCTGAAACGGGAGGCCGCCCATGCAAGCAATCCTGCTGGAAATCAGCCGTTACGCCCTGCCGTTGCTGGGCTTGGGGCTCGCCCTGATCTGCGTGCCGCGCCTGCTGCGGCGCGGGAAAAGCCAAGCCGCGCCGTCGGCCTTCCTGCTCAACACCGTCAACCACGACCGCCTGCCCCTGCCCCGCTTTGAGAATTCCCTGGGCCGCTCCAAGCACTGCGACGTCGTGCTCAACTACCCGGCCGTCTCGCGCTTCCACGCGGTGATCGCCCGGCGGCGGGCCGGCTGGGTGGTCGTCGACACCGGCTCCCGGGGGGGCACGCGGCTGGACGGCCAGCCCGTGGAGCGCCGCGCCCCCCTGCGCCACGGCCAGGCCCTGAACTTCGGCAGCTTCGACTTCATTTTTTGTGACGAAGAGGACCCGCAAAACCCATAAAATATAGGAGGTAATATCATGAAATCGAAAACCGTCAAACGCCTGCTCAGCGCCGCCCTGGCCGGGGCCGCCGCCCTTGGGATGATGATACTCGGCGCGCCCGCCGCCCACGCAAAAGCAAGCCTCCAGGACACCCTCAACGGCGTGAAGCTCACGCCCGTCTCCACCGGCAACAGCAAATACGACGCGAAACTGGCGGCCATCACCGGCGCCGGCGGCACGTACGACCGGGTGCTGCGCGGCTACACCTGGCTTGCGCAAAACGTGGCCTACGACGACGACGCCCCCATGGACAGCACCGGGAACTACTGGCTCGACATGGCCTACGGCCCGCTGTTTGCCAATCGCGGCTCGTGCAAGAACGTTTCCGCCGCAACCTACTATATGCTGCGCTATATCGGCCTGCCCGGCGTCCAGCGACCGGTGGGCTTCGTCATCAACCGCAGCGGCAGGATCCAATACCACAAATGGAACACCGTCGCCCTGGGCGGTTCCGTCTATCTGGTGGACGCGCAAATCGAGGGCAGCGAGTACAGACGCAGCGGCGGCATATCCTACAAATTCTTTTTCAAAACGTTATTCAACTACGGGCCCACGCCGATTTACCTTCCCATCGGGGTGACGTCGGAGGCGGGCGGGCGGCTGCTGGAGCAGTCCCTGGACCTGCTCGGCGATCCGGCAAATGCTTTATATTCCGCAATCACATCCCTCTTTTAGGGAGCTGCCTCAGGAGATATTATGCCGACACCCATCGTTTTGAACAACGGCCTGCGCCTGCTGCTGGACGAAATGCCCGGCGCGGCCAGCGCCGCGGTGAACCTTTGCGTCCTATCCGGCCTGCGCTTCGAGCAGCCGGAGCGCGCCGGCATCTCCCACATGATGGAGCATATGCTCTTCAAGGGCACGGAGTGCCGCACGGCCCGGCAGATCGCCGAGGAGAGCGACGACCGCGGCGCGAACCTCAACGCCTACACCTGCAAGGAATACACCTGCCTTTACGTGCGCTCCCTGCCCGAGCACCTCCCGGCCATGCTGGAGCTCCTCTCGGACATGCTGTACCACAGCAAGCTCGCCGCCGCGGACCTGGAGACCGAACGGGGCGTGGTGCTCGAGGAGATCGCCATGTACGAGGACCTGCCGGAGGAGCTCGTATTTGACCTGTTCTACGACATGGTCTGGCCGGACCACATGCTGGGGAAAAATATCCTCGGCACAGGGGAGACCCTCTCCGCCCTCACCCCCAAGGATTTGCGCGCCCACATAGACCGCCTGTTCACCCCGGGACGCATGGTGCTTTCCGTGTGCGGCAAGTTCGACAGCGGGGAAGTCAGGCAGCAGATCGAGGGCCTCTTCGGGCAGAATACACCCGGCGATGAGAGCCGCGAAGCGACTGCACCGGCGCAGCCGGCGCCGACGGCAAGCTTCCGGCCCGGCATCCTATTTACACACAAAGATGTCGAGCAGAACCAGATCGTGCTCGCGTTCCCGGGCTGCTCGGGCCGCGACCCGAAGCGCTACCACGCCTCGCTGCTGAGCACCATGCTGGGGGGCTCCTCCTCGTCGCGGCTGTTCCAGCGCCTGCGGGAGGAGCTGGGCCTGGTGTACTGCGTGGACTTCTTCAATGTGCACCACATGGCGGAGGGCATCTCGGGGGTATCTTTGGGCCTGGGCGAGAAAACCCAGCGCAAGGCCTTGGCGGAGGTCCTGAAAATCCTGCGGGAGTTCCCCGACACCGTCACGCCCCAGGAGCTGCGCCGCGCCCAGGAGCAGGCCGCCGCCGGCATGGTGATGGGCCTGGAATCCAACGCGGCCCGGGCCTCGCGGGCGGCGTGCAACGTGCTGCTCTACGGCGACTGCACCGGCGTGGAGGAGAGCATCGCGGCGTACCGGAACGTCACCCTCGACGAGATGCGCGATTTCGCGCGCGAGCTCCTAGACCCCGCGAAGATGGCCCTGTGCGTGCTGGGGAAGTACTCGAAGAAGGCGGAAAAGGAGATGCGGGAGATGGCGGGGGGCGCGGCATGATCCTGGAAACCGAACGCCTTTCCCTGCGCGAGATACGGCAGTCCGACTACCCCGCGCTGTGCCTGATATTGCAGGACGCGCAGGTTATGTACGCCTATGGGCGCGCGTTCGATGACGCCGAAACCCAGGCGTGGCTCGACAAACAATTGCAGCGCTACCGGAAGACCGGGTTGGGCCTGTGGGCGGCTATTTTGAAGGAAACCGGCGAGATGATCGGCCTGTGCGGCCTGATCGTGCAGGACTGCGAAGGCGAGCGGGTGCTGGAGATCGGCTATTTTCTGCAAAAGGCGCACTGGCACAGGGGTTACGCGATCGAAGCGGCTGCCGCATGCAAGCAATATGCCTTCGGCGTGCTGGGCGAGCGGGAGGTCTGCTCCATCATCCGCGAGGACAACCTCGCCTCGCAAAATGTCGCAAAGCGCAACGGCATGGCCGTACGCAAGAGATATCACAAGCACGACGGCTACGGGATGGGAATGCCGCACCTGGTATTTTCGGTGAAAAACGAAGGAGAACCCACATGAACGCAGTCAAAGACGCGCAAAGAATCGTGGTCAAGGTCGGCACCTCAAGCCTCACCCATTCCACCGGCAAAGTGAACATCCGCATGGTCGCCCGCCTGTCCGCCGTGCTCTCCGACCTGCGCAACGCGGGCCGTGAGGTCGTGCTGGTGTCCTCGGGGGCGCTTTCGGTGGGCGTGGGCAAGCTGGGCCTGCCCGCCCGCCCGCGGGATACCCCCGCCCGCCAGGCCGCCGCCGCCGTGGGCCAGTGCGAGCTGATGTTCCTCTACGACAAATATTTCGGCGAGTGCGGCAACAAAGTCGGGCAGCTGCTGCTGACCTTGGACGACTTCAGCCACGCCCAGCGCCGGGAGAACCTGCTCAACACCTTCACGCAGCTGCTGGAGCTGGGGGCCGTGCCCGTGGTCAACGAGAACGACAGCGTATCCACCGAGGAGATCGAGGGCCTGCACCTGGGCGACAACGACAACCTCTCGGCCATGGTGGCGCGGCTTATCGGGGCCGACGCCCTGGTCTTCCTCACCGATACCGACGGGCTCTACACCGCCAACCCCGCCGAGGACGAGAACGCCCAGCTCTTAGCCGTGGTGCCCCGCGTGACGGACGAAATTCTCGCCCTGGGCGGGGCCAGCGGCTCAAACCGCGGCACGGGGGGGATGCTCACCAAGCTGCGGGCCGCGAAGCTCGCCACCGAGGCGGGCATCGACGTGGTAATCCTCAACGGCGGCGCGCCGGAAAATCTCTACCAGCTGATGGACGGGCGGCAGATCGGGACGTGGTTCAGGGCGGGATAAGCCCGCAAAAAACTGCCGGGATATAATGGCAAATTTGACAATAAACGGCATTATAGCCGCCATAGAACGCAGCAATTATACTAAATTTTAATTTTTTCTGGACAAGCTGTTTTACATATGGTAAGATATTCTCGGGAAAACGAATAGCGCCCTCCTCCGGAAAAGCATATACTAAGCCTGGGAGGTATATGATGTATTACAGGGGCGGGCGATATCTAGAGAGGTGGGTCATGGCGTTGACACCGCAAAGAAAAAAAGAAATTGAGAACAAGGCGCAGGAACTGCTGGTCAAGCACGGCCAGACAAAATTACCGATTGACCCGAAGGCTGTCGTCGAAGGCGAGGGCCTGTCGGTGTTCTATGAAGATATCGTCGGCAATTGCACCGGGCTGCTGGACAGGGAGAACAAGCGGATTATCGTGGACAGCGACCTGGCAGGGAACTTGCCGCACGCCAATTGCGTCATCGCGCACGAGCTTGGCCACTACTTCCTGAACCTGGGAACCGCGAAGGGCGAGGGGGCGGAAAACGACGACGAGTATGAAGCGAATTATTTCGCCCACACCCTGCTCATGCCGGCGCCGTATGTGGAAAAGCTCGTGGAAATATACAACGAAAAAGAAGAGACGGCGTTTGATTCGCTGGTTCAGTATCTCTGCTATATGTTCCAGGTCACTGAACGGAAGGCGAGGCATCGCTTAGGGGAGCTGCGCTTTGGATTCTAGAACACCGCAGGAGCAAAGGGACCATCAGGACGCCCGCTTTTTCGAGGAAATTGAAAAAGTTTTGCTGCAACGCTTCAGAAACAAAGAGATAGCGAAATGGGTTTTCCTTTCCTTTGTGGTGATTCTCGCGGTCTTTGTCGTGGCCGGGGCGGGCGTGATAATCTGGATTCTGGCGCGACAGGCGGAGAAAAACATAGCGGCCCTGATCACCGCGGTGGGCGGCCTGCTCAGCGCGCTGATCGCGCTGCCGATGGTCGTCGCCCACTATCTGTTCAACGCGGAAGAGGACGAGACCATCGTGGATCAGCTGATGAGCATGCGGCAGAATGATTCGGTCTTGCGCATGAAGCAGCACGAGAAGCAGAGCCTGGAGGGCGGAAAGGACGCTGAAAAGCTGAAAGAGGTCGAGAAAGAGTTCATGAAAATATGATCATCGGAGAAACGGCCGCCGGGCATTCACCCGGCGGCCTTGTTTTTTGTTTTTGCGGGTCAAGGGACGTCCGGAGGCCGCCCCTGCAATTGCGCTCTCACTTCAGCTCCGAGAAATACTTGATCGTCCGCACCATCTGGCAGGTATAGCTGTACTCGTTGTCGTACCACGCCACGACCTGCACCTGGTAGAGGTCGCCGCCCAGGGGGAGGACCATGGTCTGCGTGGCGTCGAACAGGCTGCCGCAGGTGATGCCGATCACATCGCTGGACACGATCTCGTCCTCGTTGTAGCCGTAGCTCTCGCTGGCGGCGGCCTTCATGAAGGCGTTGATGCCCTCCACGCTCACGGCGTTGCCCTTGACGTTGGCGACCAAGATGGTGGTGGAGCCGGTGCACACGGGCACGCGCTGGGCCGAGCCGATGAGCTTGCCGCTGAGCGCCGGGATCACCAGGCCGATGGCCTTCGCCGCGCCGGTGCTGTTGGGCACGATGTTCTGGGCAGCCGCGCGGGCGCGCCGCAGGTCGCCGTTGCGGTGGGGGGCGTCCAGGGTCATCTGGTCGCCGGTATAGGCGTGCACGGTGGTCATGATACCGCTCTGGATGGGCGCGAAATCGTTGAGGGCCTTGGCCATGGGGGCCAGGCAGTTGGTGGTGCAGCTGGCGGCGGAGATCACCGCGTCGTCCGCGGTGAGGATGTCCTCGTTCACGCCGAAGACCACCGTTTTGGTCTGCTTATCCGCGGGGGCGGAAACCACGACCTTCTTCGCGCCCGCCTGGATGTGCAGGCCGGCCTTCTCCTGCGTCTTGAAGATGCCCGTGCACTCGAGCACGACATCCACGCCGAGCTCGCCCCAGGGCAGCTCCGCGGGGTTCTTGACGCAGTAGATGGGGATAGTCACGCCGTCCACGGTGATGCTGTCCTCGCCCGCCTCCACGGCGTGGCCGTCGTAACGGCCCTGGGCGGTGTCGTACTTGAGCAGGTGCGCGAGCATCTTCGGGCTGGTCAGGTCGTTGATCCCCACCACCTCGTAGCCTTCCGCGCCGAACATCTGGCGGAACGCCAGCCGGCCGATGCGCCCGAATCCGTTGATTGCAACTTTGACTGCCATGTGATTTGTCCTCCCAAAACATTTATTTTAAAGGCTCCCCCCTGGGGGAGCTGGCACGCGCAGCGTGACTGAGGGGGTATCACTATTTTACCCCATTTCGCTTTGCAATGCAAGGACAAACCGCCGCCTGTGTTAATTTTTAGCAGTTTGAACAAATTTGGTTTTTCACCGGGTGAAATTGCAATAATAATCCCATATGATTCACACCACAAACGCGCCGGAAACCCTGTTCCGGCAGGCCATGGAGGCCCCGCTCACCCCCGATGGCGAAATGGACGCCCGCCAAGCGCTGCAATACGCGATGAACGGCCTGCTCGCCCGCCGGGAATTAAAGCGCGACCCGCGCCTGCAAAATATGCTGCTGGCCTGCCGCCTGCGGCTGCGCACGCTGCAAAATATTATCTTATGCGCGCGGCAAGAGAGTGATTTCATCCTCCGGCCCTGCGAGCTTCGCGAATATATCGCGGACCTCTGCGCGGCGTCGAACACGCTGCTGGCCCCCCTGGGCCGTCAGGTGCGCTTCGAGGCCCCGGAGGAGCCCATGGAGTGCCTTTGCGCCCCGCGCGACATCGGCTGGCTGGCGCTGGAGCTTATCTGCAACAGCGCCCTGCACTGCCCCGGGGAGGAGATTCAGGTCAAGTTGGAACCCCGGGGCAAGAAGCGCGCCCGCGCCTGCGTGCTCACCGTGGAATGCGAAGGCCCCCTGGACCTTGACGCTTTGCACGTTTCCGGATTGCGCGCCGGATCGGGTGTCGCGGCCATGCAAAGGATCGCCTGGCTCCATCGCGGGGCGCTGCTTTGGCTGGAGCGGGAGGGGAAATCAATCGCTGTGCTGCGAATTGAGGGCGGGCGGCAAGAATACCGCCCCTACGGCGATATGCCCGACGATGTGGAGCTGCTCAGTGACCCCTGCTCGCAGGTGTATATCGCGTTGGCGCCGGCGGCGGGGGGCGTGTGATTACCCCGGCAGCAAATCGAACATCTTCTTGGTCACGATCTCCACCGGCTCGGTCAGGCCGCATTCGAAGACCACATAACCGTCGTAGCCCGTTTCGGCGATGGCCTTGAAGACATTTCGGTAGTTGATCTCGCCCGTGCCGGGCTCCTTGCGGCCGGGGACGTCGCCCGTGTGGATGTGTCCGATGACGCCGATGTACTTCTGTATGGTCTCGATGAGGTTCCCCTCGGTGATCTGCTGGTGGTAGACGTCGTAGAGCAGGCGCACCTGGGGGGAGCCGACCTCCTTGACGATCTGCGCGCCCTCGGCGGTGGAGGTAAGGTAATACCCCTTGTGGTTGACCAGGACGTTCAGGGGCTCCAGGACCAGCTGGATACCCGTGCCCTTGATGACCGGCAGGGCCGCCTTCAGGGCGGCGACGACGTTCGCGTGCTGCACTTGCCTGGAAACGTCGCTGCGCTCGTTGC
>WQTL01000448.1 GCA_009786275.1 Bacillota bacterium
CCCCGGGCGCGAGGGCCTTCAGCTCCGCCCCGTAGGGCCGGCCGGTGAATGCCACACGGTCGGTACCGGCGGGGGCCGCCTGGACCACAGGCACGATGGTCAGGCCCTCCGCCGTCTCAAAAGAGAGGAATTTCGGGTTGGCGATCCCGGCAAAGAGCTCCCTGCCGAAGCGTGACAGGGCGCTCTTTTCATTTTTCGCGGCGAAGAGCGCGGCGATGCGGCTGTTCAGCGCCCCCGCGCCGATCTGGAGCATGGGGAGCTTCTGCACGCCGCTGATGCCCAACAGGTCGAAGTACCAGATGGTGTTGAAGCCGAAGTACGCGTTGTAGCGGAACAGCGGCTTGTTGTTGTACATGTCGAACTCCGGGCCGCTCCTGGCCGTGTGCGTATAGCGCGCCGCGCCCCGCAGCCAGCGCATGTCGGCCGTGATGGCGAGGAAGGCGCAGTCGGGCCGCCGCGGGAGGAACTCCTTGCTCAAGCCCGTGCTGAACTGCCCGAAGGTGATTTTGTCCTCCCCCAGGCCCTGTATGGAGCTCAAGAACGTGATATGCGGATAGCCCTCGTCGTCCGTGGTGCCCAGCAGGGCCATTTTGGTGTCCAAGGCCAATATGGCCTGGGCCTCCGCGCCGATTTTCTGATGCATCGTGATGTCCCCCTTCTATTCTTTTGCCGCGCCGGTCCACCGGATATCCGCGCACGCGCCGGTCGATTGCGCGATATCGAGCAGCGCGTCCATGCGCGCCCTGTCCATCAGCGGCACGCCGTCGAACTCCCACGCGCGGCCCAAGCTGCGATATTTCGAGCCGCACAGGTTGTTGAACGCGCACAGCTCCCAACGCTCGATGGCGTTGCCGTAGGGCCGCAGGATATCCCCGATGCCGCGTATGTTCTCCCCGCTGTCCGTGGCCCCGGGGATGACGGGCGTACGCACCCACAGCCTGCCCGCGCCGCTCTGCGCCCAGTTCGCCGCGATCTGCAGGTTGCGCAGGATCTCCTCGTTGCCCGCGCCCGTCCACTCCATGTGCCGCGCGCTGTAGGCCAGCTTGAGGTCGTACAGCACCATGCCGCAGTGCTTCAGCGCGCTGCGCAGCCGCGCCTCGGACGTCAGGCCGCAGGTATCGATCGCCGTATGCGCGCCCTGCTCCTTCAGCAGGCGCAGCAATTCGAGCGAGGCCTCCTGCATCAGCGGCTCCCCGCCCGAGAGCGTCACGCCGCCCTGCGCGCCCCAGTAGGCCCGGTCCTTCAGCAGCTCACGGCAGAGCTTGTGGATATCCCAAGGCGTCCCCTTGGCCTCCAGAGCGCCCGTGGGGCAGGCTTCGGCGGCCTCGAAGGTCCGGTTCGGGCCCGCGCCGCCGCAGCCCCCGCAGGCGATGCACCGCGCGGCGTGCCAGAGCACCTCGCCCTTCGGCGAAATGCTCTCGGGGTTGTGGCACCAGCGGCAGTGCAGCGGGCAGCCCTTGAGGAACACCGTGGTGCGCAGGCCGGGGCCGTCCTCGCTGGACATGCGCTGGATATCCAGTACAGTCATCAGGTATCAGGATTCAGGCGTCAGATCCTGAATCCTCCCTCCTTCCCACTCATTCCTGTCTTGATGTCCGGGCACATTTCGGCGTCCTTCGGGTCGCGGAAATCCTCCCGCAGGTTGCACCAGTATTTTTGCTCGATCACGTCCAGCTCGCTGTGGACGCAGTCCTCGCACTCGCGGTTGATGTATAGGTCGTAGACGAAACCCATGGCACTCTCCTAATATTTATTATGGCTTTCCCTTGCAATGATCTCATTTTGCAGCTCGCGCCCCACGGCCGTGAAATACGCGTTGTAGCCCGTCACCCGCACCAGCAGATTGCGGTAGTCCTCCGGGTGGGCCTGCGCCTCGCGGAGCATATCTGCATCCAGCACGTTGATCTGCAAGGCCGTGCCGCCGTTCTGCACATAGCCGCGCAGGAAGCTCTTGAGCTTGGCCCGGTGCCCGTCGCTGCGCAAAAGCGCGGGCGAAAGCGTGATGGTGTGGCTGGCGCCGTTGGGCAGGCAGTTGTTCCAGCGCCTGTAGTCCCCCGCCCCGTCCTCGGCAAAGCCGCCCAGGGCCAGCCCCACGGAGTTCGCGTTGGCGGTGGGCCCCTGGGTATCCGCGCCGTTCACCGGGCAGATGGCGTTGCTGAGGAACTGCCCCCGGGCGCGGCCGTCCGGGCTGGCGGGGAGGATGAACCCCGCGCCGATCCAGTAGTTCCAGCTGAGCATGCCGCCCCGGTAGCGCGCGCCCACGGGCGTGGTGTAGTTCCACGGCTCGTCGCTCCACATGGCCATGACGCGCCGCGCCAGGGCGTCGGCCTCGTCGTCGTCGCGTCCGTACTTGGGGGCGCGGTTGACCGCCTGCGCTTGCAATTTTTCATGCCCAACCCAGTTGTCCTTCAGGGCTTTGACAAGCTCGCCCATCGCGCAGATTTTCTTGTCATACACAAGATACTTGATCGCCAGCAGGCTGTCCACCGTCGTGGCGAAGGTCACGCCCTCGATGGTGACGAAGTTCAGCTGCGCGCCCCCCTGCGTGACGTCCAGGCCCTTCTCCGCGCAGCCGTCCACCAGGCAGCTCAAGTATGGCGTAGGCGCGAACTCGGCGCGCACAGCGCAGGAACGGTTGTAGAGATCGACTATCTTTTGCACGATATATTTTATTTGAATTTCAAACGCCTTATAGAACTCCTCAAACGTGGCGAATCCGCGCGGATCGCCGGTTTTGGGGGCATTCACAGGCGTTTTGTAGGCCTTGCCCCACAACGCGTCGGTGTAGCCGACCAGCTCCTCGCCGCCCCCCAAGGCCAGCTCCACGGCCTTGTAGAGGTTCAGGTTACAATCAACAGTTGCCGAGCGGTCGTTGCCGCACATGGTGTTCTCCAGGCAGCCGACCGAGGCGTAGTCGTGCACGTTGCCCTCGTTGATCAAGTCCCGCACGCCGGCCCGTTCGGCCTCCCGCAGCATGCCCGCCATGGAGCGCTCGTCGAAGTTGAGCAAAAACGGCGCGCCCTGGCCGGCGGCGATCATCTCCACCACCGTGTCGAGCAGCTTTTCCGGTGTGCCGCTGTGGAGCCGCACGTTGGGCTTGGGCTCCAGGATGGGCGACATCTCGTCGAGGACCTCCAGCAGCGCGTAGGTAAGGTCGTTGGTCATGTCAGCGCCGTCCGGCCCCATGCCGCCCATGTTGAACAGCTGCCCGTAGCCCGCGGTGATCCCCTGGTCCCCGGTGGCGATCATGGCGTCGTAGGCGTAGTTGCAGTGCACCCAAAAGCACTTGAGAATCTCCTTGCCGAACTCCCTGTCCATGCCCTCGTCGATCGACTTCTGCCAGTACGGATACAGGTACTGGTCCAGCCGGCCGAAGCTCACCCCCGGGCCGGGGTAGTTCTCGTCGCTCATGATGAGCATATGGGTGATCCACAGGCTCTGCATGGCCTGCCAGAAATCCTGCGCCGGTTTGGCGGGCACGATATCGAGATTGGCCGCCATCCGCAGGAGCTCACTCTTGCGCACTTCGTCATTCTCAGCCCCGGCCAATTCGCGGCACTTGGCGGCGTACTTCGCGGCCAGCTCGATGGGCATGCCGCAGGCGGTGAGCATGGCTTTCAATTGCGCGGCCCGCGGCCCGGATTTATCCTCCAGGGCATCATAATGGCCCTGAATCTCATTTTTGATGCCCTCGAACCCCAGTTTGAGCGCCTTGGGGTAATTCGAAATCAAATGCCCCGAGGTGGCCCCGCAGTTGCCGAAGCCGCGCTCCTCGAACTCGACCATGTCTTTTTTCAGGCCGCCCTTGCCCTTCTTCCCCCAGAGCAGCGCGTCGTGCTGTTTGGCCTCCTCCCGGGTGAAGCAGCGCGAGGCCATCAGGTTGAACCGCCCGCCCGCCAGCAGATCCCCCGGCAGGACCTCCTGCGGCATATAGTTCACCATGGCCTCTTTGTTGAACCAGGCCCGCCGCTCGGGTATGCTCCAGCCGTAGAAGCCCTCCGGCGGCGCGATCTCGTAGGCGTTCTGGGCGAAGCTCCTGCGCATGGGCTCGAAGAAGGCGTAGGTCTCCGGCACGATGTAGAAGGTCTGCTCGTTGAACTGGCTGTCCCAGGGCGCGCCCGTGGTGAAGGGCACGAAGGCGTTGTTCCACTTGCGGTCATTGCCCTTGTAGTAGTAGTCGCGCAGCCATTTTACACGCGCAGAGAGATTGTAGGGCGTTTTCACGCCGTGTGGGTCCTGCTTTGCGGGAATGACGGGGGTTGGCATGGGAAGGTCCCCTTTCGTATTTATAGTCATTTTATGTATTCGCCACCACGTTCTCCTCCCCCAGCAGCCGTGCCAGTTCCCCCGCCAGGGCGGGGTTCCAGTCCACGCCGGGGCATTTCCGGTACTGCCTCGTGTCCCCGAAAAAGAGCATCACGGGCACATTGCCCTCGAAGATATCCAGGAATTTCATCACCCCCGGCAACCGCGTGTCGGCCTGCGACTCAAACCGCAGGAACACGCCCTTGCGGCCGTTTTTCTTCTGGGCGGCGGGCTGCTCCGGCTCGCCGTCCATCTCCTCGATGGTGCTGCACAGCAGCTTGGCCTCCTTGTTCTCCTGCAAGCTTAAGCGGCCCGCGATGAGCACCGTGCGCCCCTCGGCGAAGACGTTCGCGTAACGCTCCAGGGTGCTGGGGAACACCAGGCACTCCATCTGCCCGTAGAGGTCCTCCACGGTGAGGAAAGCCATGGTGGCGTCGTTCTTCACGGCTTTTTTCTTCACGGCGATGATCACGCACAGCAGCCGCACGTCCTCGTTGTCCCGGTGCGGGCCCTGGCCGGTCTCGTTTTCGGGGTCCAGCAGCTCGGAGATCTTCGCGCTGCCCAGCCGCTGCGCCAGCTCGCCCATTTTCGAAAGAGGATGCCCGGAGAGGTAGAACCCCAGGGTCTCCTTCTCCAGGGCCAGCAAATCCGCGTGGGTGAACTCCGTCTGCCGCGGCACCTGCGGCTCGGCGGACTTCTTCTGGTCGGCGGCGAGCATATCGAAGAAGCCGATCTGCCCCTCCACGTTGCGGCGCGCGGCGTCCTCCAGCTCGCCCAAAAAGGCGCCCAGGGCCATCATCATCTCGCGCCGGTTGGCGCCCAGGCCATCCAAGGCCCCGGCCTTGATGAGGCTTTCGGCCGCGCGTTTATTAAAGTCTTTGTCGTGCATGCGCTTGAGAAAATTATAGAACCCGGTGAACAGCCCGTTCGCTTCGCGCTCCGCGATGATCTGCCGTATAAACCCGCTGCCCAGGTTCTTGATCGCCAGCAGGCCGAAGCGTATGCTGTCGTTTTCCACCGTGAATTTCTCGCACGCGCCGTTCACGCCCGGGGGCAGCAGCCGGATACCCAGGCGGGCGCATTCGGCGGCGTATTCCGCCACCTTGCCGCTGCTGTCCATAAAGCTGCTCAGCTGCGCTGCCATGAACTCCCGCGGGTAATACGCCTTGAGGTACATCGACTGATACGCCACAGTGGCATACGACGCGGCGTGGGATTTATTGAACGCGTAGCTTGCGAAGGACGACATGTCGTCGAAAATCTTGTTGGCGGTCTGCGGGGCGATCCCATTCTTCGCGCAGCCCTCGATAAAGACGCTGCGCTCCTTTTCCATGACGTCGTGCTTCTTCTTGCTCATGGCCCGGCGCACGATGTCAGCCCTGCCCAATGAGTAGCCCGCCAGCTCCCGGAACACCTGCATCACCTGCTCCTGATAGATCATCACGCCGTAGGTGTCGCGCAGGATGGGCTCCAGCAGGGGGGTGAGGTATTTGGTTTTGTCGGGGTGCCTGCGGTTCTCGATACAGGCGGGGATGAAGTCCATGGGCCCGGGGCGGCACAGCGACGTCACCGTGGAAAGGTCCTCGATGCTCTCCGGCTTCAGGTCTATGAGCACGTTGCGCACCCACCCCGCCTCGAACTGGAAGATGCCCGTGGTGTCGCCCTTGGCGAACAGCTCGAAGACCTTCGCGTCGTCGTGGGCTATGTTTTCCATGGAAAAGCCGGGTTCCTTCGCCCGGGCCATCTCCGCCGCGTCGCAGATCACGGTGATGTTGCGCAGCCCCAGGAAATCGAACTTGAGCAGGCCCAGCTCCTCCAGGGCCGTCATGGTGAACTGGGTGACGACGCTCTCGTCGTTGCGTGCCAGGGGGACGTAGCTGGACACCGGGTCCCGGGTGATGACCACCCCCGCCGCGTGGGTGCCCGCGTTGCGGGGCATGCCCTCCACCATGCGCGCCATGTCCACCAGGGCCTTCACCGCGTCGTCGCCCGCGTATTCGGCCTTCAGCTCCGCGGACATCTGCAACGCCCGCTCGATGGTCATTTTGAGTTCCCCGGGCACCATTTTCGCGATTTTATCCACCGTGCCGTAGGGCATGCCGAGGGCCCGGCCTACGTCCCGCAGGGCGCTGCGGGCGGCCATGGTGCCGAAGGTGACAATCTGCGCCACATGGTCCGCGCCGTATTTCCCGATGACGTAGTCCAGCATCTCGCCCCGGCGCTCGTAGCAGAAGTCGATGTCGAAGTCGGGCATGCTCACCCGCTCGGGGTTCAAAAAGCGCTCGAACAGCAGGCGGTAGCGCATGGGGTCCACGTCCGTGATGCCCACGCAATAGGCCGCCAGGCTCCCCGGCCCGGAGCCGCGCCCCGGCCCCACGGGGATGCCCGCCCGCCTGGCGAAGGCGACGTAGTCCTGCACGATCAAATAGTAATCCACATAGCCCATGCGGTGGATGACGTCCAGCTCAAAGTGCAGGCGGGCCTCGTATTCCTTTGGGGGGTTGCCGCCGTAATGGCGCGCCATGCCCTCCCGGCACATGCGGCTGAACCACTCGAAGTGGTCCGCCCCCCCGGGCACCTCGAAGTGGGGCAGCTTCGTCACGCCGAACTCGATCTCCACATGGCAGCGCGCGGCGATTTTCCCCGTATTCTCAATGGCCTCGGCGGGGAACAGCTGCGCCATTTCCGCCTCGCTCTTCAGGTAAAATTCCTGCGTCTCGAACTCCAGGCCGGTGCTTTCGCCTATCACATGGTTGGTCTGGATGCAGATAAGCACCTGCTGGACTTTGTGGTCCTCTTTGTTCACGTAGTGCACGTCGTTGGTGGCCACCAGGCCGATGCCGGTCTCCTTCGACAATCGGATGAGCTGCGGCAGTATGCGCTCCTGCTCCTCCAGGTGATGGTTCTGAATCTCGATGAAATAATTGCCCTCGCCGAAGAGCTTCCCGTACCACGCGGCAATCTCCTTCGCCGCCTCGTAGTCCCCCGCCAGCAGCGCCTGTGGGATCTCCCCCGCCAGGCAGGCCGAAAGGCAGATAAGCCCCTCGTGGTATTTCTCCAGCAGCTCCCTGTCGATGCGCGGCTTGGTATAGAACCCGTCCACCCATGCCGCCGACACCATCGCCATGAGGTTCCGGTAGCCCGTCTCGTTCTCGCACAGCAGCACCAGGTGATAGCGCTGCGCGTCGAAGTTCTTGTCCTTGTCGAAGCGCGTGCGGGCCGCGACATAGCATTCGCAGCCGAGGACGGGCCTGATCCCCCGCTGCTTCGCCATGCGGTAGAAGTCGATCACGCCGTACATGTTGCCGTGGTCGGTGATGGCCAGGCTGTCCATGCCCAGTTCCTTCGCGCGGTCCAGCAACCTGCCCAAACGGCAAGCGCCGTCGAGCAGGCTGTATTCCGTGTGCACATGCAAATGGGTGAAGGGCATGTCGATATGTTTCCCTTACGCAAATTCTGACAGTATTATAGCACAGCAGTGCATGGGATGCAAGGGGTTCCGGTGGTTTGGATGTAGAGACGCACGGCAGTGCGTCTCCGGCAAAAATATATTTGTTCCTTTTGGAGACGCACTGCCGTGCGTCTCTACACAATGATCCATGCATGGAGCAGCACGACAAGCAATTCACTTGTCAAAACAATCACAACACGCCTTGTATATCATCGCTTTAAAGTATCTTCACTTTACACCTCTGCCGCAAGTAAAGCAAATGCCTTTACACTATTCTCCCTTGCTCCAACCCCTCGGCAAAGCAAAACAGCCGCTCCATGTACGCAAACGAGAAGAACGTCTCCCCCGCGCGCGCCATCCCGCGCAATTCCTCCGGGGAGGCAAGGCGCGCGTCGATGGTCTCGCCGGGCTGGGGCACGAAATCCGCAAGGGAGACCTCCTGCCGGAACAGCCACACGTCGGCGAAGCTGTCCTCCCGGCGTATGCTTTCGAACACTACGCCGTTTTCGAGCCGCAGGGCGAGGCCGGTCTCCTCCCGCACCTCGCGCAGGGCGGCAGCCAGGCTGTCTTCCCCCGCCAGGGCCGAGCCGCCCGTGGCCTCCCAGACCAGCGGGGCGATCTCTTTTTCCGGGGCGCGCCGGGTGATGAAGTACTTGCCCTCCGGGGTACGTATCCACACGTGCACAACCAGGTGGTAGTCCCCCGGCGGCAGCGGATCGCCCCGGCGGTGGGTGCGGCCGGTGGGTTGGCGGTCGGCGCCGTAAATATCCCAGTATTCGTCCGTCATGACGGCCGTCCCGCGGCGATGCGCGCCTGCATCCATTCGTCCAGCTTTGCCTTGCTGAACACCCGTTGCACATCGTCCCCCGCCTCGAAAACCGTAAAGGCGCCGTCCAGCGCGCCGCTTTCCAGAAGGGTTTCCCAGGCTTCGACGAACTCTCCGCTGTCGGGATACCCGATGTAGTACCGGGCCTGCCCCTCCGGCATGTAATCATCGTAGGTGTCGATGTCTTCGATGCGCGCGGAAATCGTGCCCGGATTCAGAGCCGCGATGTGTTCCATTACGCTCGTCATCTGATGCGCGCCGTCGTATAACGCTTTGGCCAGAATGCCGCAGCTGGCCAACACGGCCAACGCCAGCACAACGCAGCCCGCCAGGTGGGCTATGGCGATGTTTTTTATGCGGGTTTCGTTTTGCATTGGGAGACCTCCTCGTATAATAGTAGTTGTACTTCATCCCCCATCAGGGGCGTGGATTACGGTTGACAAAAGGGGTGTGCCGTGGCAGAATAGACGTGG
>WQTL01000449.1 GCA_009786275.1 Bacillota bacterium
GCGGAGAGAGTGGGATTCGAACCCACGGTACCTTGCGGTACGACGGTTTTCAAGACCGTTCCGTTATGACCACTTCGGTATCTCTCCGTTGCGTTGGGTATTATAGCACGCGCGCCGGGGCTTGTCAAGGGCGTTTTTTCGTGGTATAATACCCTATGTCAATGGAAGGTGATCGGTATGTACCCAACAATGGAGACAACGCGGCTGATATTCCGCCCCTGGCAGCCGGACGATGCGGCGCGCCTGATGGATTTTGCCGAAATCCTGAATACCGCCGTGCCCGATGACGAACTGCCGCCAATCCATTCGCTGGCCGGCGCGCAGTGGATCGTCGAGGCAATCATTGGGCAGCAAGACCAGTGGGCGCTGGTCTACAAGCCGGACAACCAGAACACAGAACCGGCAAGGCGACCGCACAGTTTCGCTTGCCAATAGAGGCATACACGCCGCCCGCGTCCCTTGCCAGCGACACATATGACTACGAAGCGCCGCACGAGCCGCCCCAAAGCCCATACAGCTTCGCCAACCCCATACGCAAAATTACGTCCATCACCTACATCCAACAGCCAACTGCATATTTATGCGGTCAGTCGGTGATCGCCATGCTTGCGGGCGTCCCGGTGGAGGAAGTCATCGGGGTCATGCAAAATGACAGGGGGACGGATATTCCCGAAATGCATGACGCACTGTCCTGGTATGGGTTCAGGACAACAACGAAGGAACGAAAAAAGTATCGGAGATTTCTCGGCGGCAAATTGCCCGATTGCTGCGTTTTAAGCGTCCGGTTGCCGGCGTACGGCCATTGGTCGTTGTATTACAAGGGCAAGTACTACGACCCGGAGCTCGGCGTGCTGGACGAGCTGCCGCCGCAGGCGAAGCTGGTCTCCTATTGGGAAGTGCTCTGCCCCAAGTAAAAAACCTCTTGACACGCCCCCTGCGTAAAGCTTTCATGAAGGAGAACTGTTGATGGTATCCAAACGCCTGCTTGCCCGCGCGGCGGAAAGCTATGGCTTCAAAAAGCGGACGCTGCACTTCATCAGCGAATCCACCAATCAAATCTATCGCTTTCAGAAGGATGGCAAATGCTATATCCTGCGGTTTTCCCGGCGGCCCCATGAACAGGCGCTTCAGACAAAAGCGGAGATGGATTGGCTCTGCTACCTGGCAAGCCACGGCATGGGTGTCTCCCTGCCCCTCCCGGCGGGCAGCGGCGAACTTGTGCTGTCAGCCGAAGACGGCGGCAAGCCCTACGTCATTTCCGCTTTTGAGGCGCTGCCGGGCAGGAATTGGGACAAGAACAACCCGGAGCTGTGGAACGCCGACGTATTCTATCTCTGGGGCAGGGCGATGGGCGACATGCACAGGCTCACGAAAGACTATTCGCCTTCCGGCGGCGCCAGAGGGTCGTTCACAGGGCGGGATACGGTCAGGAATTCATTTGAGGCCTGCCCTGCTGTACATAAAACCCTGGAGAAGCTGCAATGCGAGATCATGGCCCTGCCCAAAGACCGGGACTCCTACGGGCTGATTCACTACGACCTGCACCCGTGGAATTTCCTGATCGACGGCGGGCGCATCAACGTGTTCGACTTCGACGACAGCCTCTACGGCTGGTTCCCCCTGGATATCGGCGTGGCGCTTTACCATGGGCTGTGGTGGGGCCGGAAAAACGACGCCGGGCAGGCCTTCGCCGAAGAAATCGTACGGCATTTCCTGCGGGGCTATCTTTCGGCGAACCAGTTGAGCGATTTCTGGATTTCGAAAATACCGTTGTTCCTGCGATACCGGCAGATATGCAAATTCAGCTGGTTCTATGATCCCGCCCATGCGGACGGCCACCAGGAAGAACGAATCCGAAACATCGAAAACGGCATGTTGTTCAGCGACCTCAGCTTGCGTGCCGTCGAGCTCATGCTGGAAAGATAGGAGCCCCCCATGCCTGCCATCTACACAGCCGACATCAAGTCCGACATGCCCACGGCAGGCCAGGCCCTGCGGCGGGTGGACATGGCCCTCGCCACGGGGCGCATGTCCGGCGCGGCGGCGGTCAAGCTCATCCACGGCTACGGCTCCACCGGCCGGGGCGGCGTCATCCGCACGCAGGCGCGGCGCCACCTGGGCGAGCTGCTCGCCAAGGGCAAAATTCGCGGCTTCATCCCCGGGGAGGATTTCTCGATTTTCAACGAAAGCACCAGGCAGGCCCTCCAAGCCTGCCCCTCCCTGCGGCAGGACAGCGACCTGGAACGGAGCAATAATGGTATCACAATCATCATGCTGTAGAGACGCACGGCAGTGCGTCTCCGCGCTAAGAAAAAAAGGAGCCTGAAAAGATGCGTCTTGACAAATACCTGAAGGTCTCGCGGCTGGTGAAGCGGCGCACTGTCGCCAACGAGCTGTGCGACGCCAAGCACGTGGAGGTCAACGGCAAAGTTGCCCGCGCCTCCTATGAGGTGAAAGCGGGCGATGTGCTGGTACTCTCCATCGGCGCGCGTAAAACGCGGGCGCGGGTGCTCTCGGTGGCGGAATACGCCACGAAGGAAAGCGCTGCGGCCATGTTCGAAATCCTGGAATGAGCGCAACCGCAATCAAAACTTCTTAAACACAAAGGAGAGCCAAGCATGGATTATTGCGCATACGCGGACGTCTTTCATGGCTGCGGCGAGATGGACCTCCCCAGCCCTAAGGGCATCGCCGCCACCTGGTTTTTCATCAAGGCGCAGTGCGGCAACACCTCCCCGGCGGCCACCCTCCCCTTCGGCAAGATGAACGCCGGGCCCTTTTCGGGGGGCTACCCCACGGGTTACGGCGAGCACTTGATCAACTGCGCAGGGCAGCCGAAGCGCTTCGCGGCGGGAAAAAAGCTGCTGGGCTTTTCTCACCTCTGCCACAGCGGCACCGGCGCGGTGGGCTACTACTACAATTATGCCGTGGTATCGCCCCATGCCGGGACGACGCCGCAGCGCGGGCGCCGCTTCGCCTTCACCGAGGAGCGCGGCGAACCGGGATACTACGCCGCCAACCTGGAGGGCGTCTCCTGCGAAATGACCGTCGACCCCCTGCGCGCGCTGCACCGCTATCGTTTCCCGGCAGGCGGCGGCGTACTCTCTGTGGATTTCACCAACGTGGGGCTGACCGAAAACCACGGCAAATCGGCCCCGGAGCAACCTGCATTGCAAATTGTCGACGAGCGCACAGCGGGGCTGTCCGGCATCTTCCACGGCGTGAAGCTGTACCTCGCGGCCCGCTGCTTTTCCCCCTGCGCTGTCTCCCCATGGCAGGACGGCAAGCGCCTCGGCGCGGACTTCGCCTTGCCCGGCCGGGAGGCGCTGCTGGCGGTGGCAATCTCCGCGCGCAGCATGGAGCGGGCCGTGTCCTTCCTGGGCGAGGCCTTCGACTTCGACCAATCGCGCGCCGCAGCATATCAAGCCTGGAACGACGCCCTTTCCCGCGTTGAGATCGACGCCCCCAGCCAGCAAAAGCGGATCTTCTACTCGAACCTGTACCACAGCCTGGTGAAGCCCTGCGACTGGGGCGGCGACGGCTATCTCTACGAGGGCGGCCCCTTCCTGACCGACTTCATCACGCTGTGGGACATGTACAAGACGCAGCTGCCGCTGGTGTTCGCCCTTTACCGGGAGCCCGGGCGCAAAATCGCGGAATCCCTGCTGCGCACTGGCGAGACCCTCGGGTTCCTCCCCAACAGCCTGGGGCTTTGCAGCAATTATGCCCACGAGAGCAAGCAGGCGCGCATGCTGGGGGCCTATGCGCTGCTTTCCGCCTGTCATATGGGCCTGGTGGACGACCCACGGCGCATGCTGCGCGTCATCGAGCAGGACGTATTTTCGCCAGGCAAGCGCGACTTCACCGAGGAGCACCGCTGCGCCTCCCACACCTGGGCCCTCGACATGGCCGACGCCTGCGCCTACGCCGCCTGGCTCGCCGAAAGCTTGGGCGAAGCGGAGATCGCACAGCGGCTCGCACCGCTCGGCAAGCTGTGGTCCACGGCCTATGACCCGGCGAGCGGCCTGCTATCCCGCGATTCGAGCTACTACGAGGGCACGCTCCACAATTACTCCTTCCGCCCCTGCGCCTATATGGACGAGCGTATCGCGCTTTGCGGCGGCCCGGATGGGTTTGTTCGCGCGCTGGACAAATTTTTCGGCTACGGGGCGCGGCCAATCAAGCAGCCCGTGACCCCGGCCGGGGTGGTGCGGAGCATCCGTCTGGGCCGCTTCGAGGGGTTCAACAACGAGCCCGACATGGAGACCCCCTACAGCTACATCTTCGCCGGGCGGCATGACCGCACCTGCGAGGTGGCGGCGGCGGGCCGCAAGTACATGTTCACCACGGGGCGTGGCGGGCTGCCCGGCAACAACGATTCCGGCGGGCTTTCGTCCTGTTACATCTGGAACACCCTGGGCCTGTTCCCCGTGGCGGGCCGCGACCTATTTTTCATCGGCACGCCGGGCGTCGCGTCCGCGCAGCTGATGCTGTCCTCCGGAAAAGCTCTGGATATCACCGTAAAGAACCCCGGGGAGGGAAAGATCTACGTCCGCAGCGCATGCTTCAACGGAAAAGAACTGCCTGACTATATGCTGCCCGCAGGTGAGCTGATGCGGGGCGGGACCCTCGCGTTTGAGATGTCCTGAACGCCACATAAGCCCCGCCACTGAAGGCGGGGCTTTGTTGGTTTTGAGGTTGCTATTCGTCTTCCTCGCGGCGCTTCCGATACAGGAAGAGCGCTATACCGCCGGAAATGGCAAGCATTGTCAGGGCACCGAACACAGCCGTTGTGGAATCGCCGGTCTTCGCAAAGGGTTCGCTCTTCTTGTTATCCTTTGCGCAGATGCATTTATCGGCCGGGCGGAAGCACTTGAAGCAAAACGACTTCAGCGAGGCTGGCAACGAGATCGGCAGCGGGATTGGAAGCGGAAGCGGCAATGGAATCGGGAGCGGAATGAAGTTCCAGCCGCCCGGAGTAGGAGTCACCGGATCCTCTTCCCACGTGGCGGTAAGCGTAGTCTCATAGACTGGGTCATTCAAATCCACGGGTTTGCCATTCTTGTCTACCCACCCTTTGAATTTGAAGCCGGGCCTGGACGGGGTCGGTATATTCAAGCTGCCGAATGTGTCGCCGCTGTTGTACTCCAACTCGTTCGGCACGACCGTTCCGCCCTTGGGGTCAAGTTTTACGATAAGCTTGCTGGTCGGCGCTCTGACGAGGAGATTCAGCTTCACCTGGTATTGCGGAATTTTACTCTTATCCCCATCAGTGCCGCCAGGCGTCGTGGGCAGGCCATCCCCCACGGCATGGCCGATCATGGTATCAACGTCGTCGTTCCCCGCCAGTGCCGGCGTACCGGCTTCCCGCTCATATTCCCATACCCAGTCCAGCGTAAAGATATGGAAACCTCCGGGTACCAGCTTGCCGGGGTTCGACTCGCTGGGCAGCCAATCATCATCGATATCGTCCATGTACTTCATGCCGCTGCCAGTGAGGACGTTGCCGGCGCCTTCTGTCAACCTGTAACGCAACGGGAATTTTTCGAGGTTGGCAAAATCCTCAAGGCTGATCAGGTACTCCAGGTCAACGGAACCGGTATTTTGCAGAGTGAATTTATACTGGCCCGCACAGCCTGGAATCAGGATCGGCATGTTCGGCGACGAATCCAAGTCGCTGTTGCGCACAGCGGGATGATGTGTAGTGACATGGCCCTCGTTGGCCTTCATGCCCGTAAACGAGCTGAGTATATCCAGCGAGCTGGAGATACCATGCCATTCCTTGGCCGTGTTGTGGCCTGGCAACGGCTGGTTATTGAGGGCGTCCTTGTCATGCTCCCACACTTGGTAGGGGTAAGAGCCGGGATCGTTCTCTTTGGTATCCCCCGTCAAAAAGGTCCAGTAATTGGCATCCGGGACAATCGGGACCCCCGGTGCCGGCGCAGATACGGTTATATATGCGGGGGATTGCTGGGCCTGCTGCACAGGCGCCTTTTCGCCCGCACCTGCACCCGCCGCCGCAGCTTTCAGGGTCTGTGCCTCCGCCACGGCGATTTCTTCTATGGGATGCAGCTGCGGCACCGCGATGGCTGTCGTAATCACCGCAATGCTCAGCAGCAGCGTGAGCGCGGTAAGCAGCGCGCCCTGCCGTTTTTTCGTCACATCATACGCCCCCTTTCGTTAAGGGTATAGTCTTCCGGGGCTGTTTAGTCGATCTGTTGGGCTTTGACAGCGAGGGTCAGCTTGAGGCCCGGCGTACCCGACGATGTGCCACTGGCCGTTTCATCAGCTCCGGTATATTTTGCTGCCAAAACGCCAAGCTTCGTGTCATCATCATCTTGTGTACCATTTGTGGAAAACCGCCAGCGCCACCAAAGGTCAATTGGAGCACTCGCCGTTTCACCGGGGACCAAATCAATATAGGCGAGGCTACCCTTCGCAGCCGTAATTGCGGCCGCAAGCGTAGTAAACGATGCAGTTTTGTTTTCGTGGCTGAACTGAATGGTTGCCGTAGAAATATCGTTGGTGTTATTGCCGATGTGTGTAACAGTGGCCGTATCCAACCAGAAACGCACCGCCACCTCAGAATCATTTTTAAATAACACTGAAATCTTGCCGCCGATGCCTGGGCAAATCAATGTGCCAGTGATATTATCCAAATGCTTCAAGGTGCTGGGGTTTGCATTCTCAGCCTGATCGCTTACCCTGCCGTTGCCGTTACCGGTGCCGCCGCTGGTTGCCGGATAATTCAAGTTGCTGTCATCGCCGTCGTTGAACAACTCAAACACAGAACCCAAGGAACCGGTTACGGTCACTGCTGCGGCGGTTGCACTGGAAAAAGTCGTGCCGTTGACCTTAACGTCGAACTTCGCAACCCTGGCACTGGCCTCGACATTCGCCGCCGCAATGTACTTCGCGTAGGTGCCGCTGCCCACAAACACCCCGCTGGTTGCCAGCACGGCGATGAGCATCAGCACGGCTATGCGCAGGAAGATATTTCTCTTAGCCATATTACGTACCTCCATTTTGCTTGGCGTGACCGTCACGCCTTCGGGACGGGCTTAGTCTATTTGCTCCGCCGTAACGGTCAGCGGGATCGAATAGGTCACAGCGCCGGGAGTCAATGTGGTGCCGCCGGCACCCAGGTCGGTGTCCAAAACGTCGTCGCCCCAATACCAAATACTCCCCGTCGGTGCGGTGCCGCGCTCGAATTTCCAGCGCCAGTAGAACGTATAGGTCCCCTCGTTTTCCACTGCCAAGGGGCCCACCGCAGCGGGATAAGATATCAGGTTGCCGGTTATTGCGCCGCCGCTGGGTATCGCGCCGGCTAACCCGGGGAAAACACTTTGCCAACTGCTGGTGCTCTTGTCCCACCACTCAATCGGCAGTGTACCCCCATTGGTAACTACCAAACTGGCCTGATACACGTCGACCTTCACTTCCACCTCGGAGAAGTTCTTCACCTTGATGTCGAACTGTCCCCCGCAACCGGGCGCAATGATCGCGTAATCCTCGTACGTGCTGTCCATGAGGCCGGGCTTCGTCATGATGTGCGGCTGCACACCGCTTTCCGAGTTTTCCTGGGCAGTGCCTGCGGGCGGTACAATCGGCGCATCCTGAAACGCCTCGTACAGCGTGCTGAACAGGTCAATTTTGATCGTGTCGCCCGAAGAACCCTCGCCGAGGAACACCCAGCTATTGGCGTCCTTCTGCACGCCGACACGGAAGATGCCCGCGCGCACTGCTGCGCCATTGGCATTGTTGCTGGCAATATACCTGCTCATGGTGCTGGGAACAAGGCACAGGCCAAACATGCCGCATACAAGCAGCAGCACGGCCGTGCGCATAAAATAATTTTTCTTCAACTCGTGCACCTCTCTCTCGGGGTACTCTGCTTCATCAGGTGCTTTTACGCAAGGGGGCAAGCCGGGGGCCTGCCCCCTTGCGGTGTGCGTTGTTCAGCTAGTTAAGTTTGTGCGCGGATAATTAGTCGACCTGGGTGGCCAAGATGCCGAAGTTGAAGCCGATCGTGTTGTCGGTGCGAGCGGGAAGGTCGATAAACCCGGTGTCAGCCGCGCTGACGGCGGGCTTGTAGTGGCAGCCGGCGTCGTGCGCCCCAAATCCGTTAGTATTAAGCGAGCAGTCGCAGGGCACCATGGCGACAATTTCGGTGGAGCCGGTCAGGAAAGCGGTGGCCTGTGCCTTGCCGATGATGGTATCCTTGGAGTTGCTGGGAAGAGCTGTGGTGTTGGGCCCGTCGCCAATCGTGAAGGGCCACTTGACCCACACTTCCACATCGAACGACTGAGTGCCGCCGAGCGGCGCCACTTCGAAAACGCCACCACCACCGGTGGGCTGGATGCAGGCGGCAAGGCTCACAGCATTGGCAGCGCCATAGGTGATACCATCAGCGCTGTAGGTCAGGGCGGTGGAAGCTGCAGCGCCGAAGGTTGGGGTAATCTCAAAGGGTACACTGGTGTCAACGTCAATCGTAACGGCCACTTCGGAGTAGTTCCGCACCAGGAACGAGCCTGCCAGCTTGAGGATAGTACCGGGGACGATGATGGGGAGGCTGCTGCCGGGGTAAGCCTGGACGTGGTCTGGGTCTTCAGGGTCGCCTTCGTTGTCACAGTCACCGCTACCGACGCAGTACAACGTCGGGGTCAGGCTGACCTGGAATTTGCCGTCCGGGTCAGCGCCGTCGACTACGACCTTAAACAGGCCGGCGCGGGCCGCTGTGCCTTCGGCTGTGAATGCGTCGATGTACTTTGCCAGTGCGCCGGTCATGCCGCATGTGGTGATTGCCACGACGACCAGCAGGGCTGCTGCGATGCGAAGAGCTTTGTTCTTCTTCATGGGGTAGGTCTCCTCTCTCATTTTGCATTTTTGTAAAATATGTCTTAACAATCGCGCGGGTTGGGCGGGATTGCCTTAACCGGGGGGTGTTACTGTTCGGGCGGGAACGTGATGTTCAGCCCGGGCGGGGCTTTGAACTGGATGCCCGAGGCGGGCGGGGGTTCGTCGGGGCTGTATTCCTGGACGGGTTCTTCGGGTGCGGGTTCTTCGGGCTGCGCGGAGGCTGCGGGCTGCACGGGGAGGGGTTCCCCCGCCTCCACGGCGGCGGCCAAGGCCCGCAGG
>WQTL01000450.1 GCA_009786275.1 Bacillota bacterium
CTTGGGCGGCGGCTATGAATGCAACGCCTGCCGCCAGTGCGGGGCGGCGCTGGCGGCGGGGACGCGCAAGAAATTCTGCTCCGCCTACTGCCGCAACACTTGGTGGAACCGCCACGCCTACCTGCGCGAACAAAAAGAATCCGACCGCCGCGCCTGCGTTCATTGCGGGCGCGAATTTTTCAGCCCCGGCAGCGCGGGCCGGAAATATTGCGGGCACCCGTGCTACATCGCCGCCCGCTACGACAAGGAGGTGCGCCCCCGTGACCACTGAACAATTCGACCGCGAGAAGGCATACCAGGCCGCCATGTCTATCGCCCGCGCCATGCTGAAACAGGGCGTTATTGAGGCAGACGACTTCAACAAAATTGAGCGCTTTTTTCGCCTTAAGTTCTGTCCCCCCATCGGCCTTTTTATGGCTTGAAATCCTTGCTGTGCAAGGGTTTCAGGAGTATAATGGTAGTAGAAAGGAGGCCGTAACCGTGGAGAGAATCATACACCGGCGACCGCCCGCTAAGGCCCAAAAAACTGCGCTGCGGCTGCTGCGCACTGCCGCCTACACCCGCGTTTCCTCCGGCAAGGATGCCATGCTGCACAGCCTGTCGGCCCAGGTTTCGTACTACAGCAAGCTTATCCAAAACACCCCCGGCTGGGTGTACGCGGGCGTGTACACCGACGAGGCCATCACCGGCACCAAGCGCGAGCGCCCGGAGTTCCAGCGCCTGCTGGAGGACTGCCGGGCCGGAAAGATAGACCTCGTCGTCACGAAGTCCGTTTCCCGCTTCGCCCGCAACACCCTCACCACCCTCGAAGCCGTCCGGGAGCTCCGCGCCCTGGAGGTGGACGTATTTTTTGAGGAGCAGAACATCCACACCCTCAGCGCCGAGGGCGAGTTCCTCCTGACCCTGCTGGCGTCCTATGCCCAGGAGGAGAGCCTTTCCGTGAGCGAAAATTGCAAGTGGAGAATCCGCAACGACTTCAAGGAGGGCCGCCCGACCTTTACCCGGCTGCTGGGCTACGAGCTCCAAAACGGCAAGTTCATCATCGTGCCGGGGGAGGCCGAACTGGTGCGCCGGATATTTGCCGACTACCTCAGCGGCAAGGGCATCACCTCCATCCGCAAGGCGCTGCTTTCCGAAGGCGTCGGAATTAGCCAGACCGGGCTGTCAAAGCTGCTGCGCAACGAAAAATACGCCGGGGATTTGCTGCTCCAAAAGAGCTTCACCGCCGACCACCTCACGAAAAAGAAAACGAAGAACACCGGGCAGCTTCCCATGTACCTGGTGGAGGACGCGCACGAGGCCATCATCCCCCGCGCGGATTTCAACGCGGTGCGGGCCGAAATGGCGCGGCGGTCGGCCCGCTATCAGCCGAACCCCCAGGCCCCGCCGCTGTACGACCTGAGCGGCAAAATCCGCTGCGGCACCTGCGGCGCGGGATACCGGCGCAAACACGCCGCAGCCGGTTCCAAGTACGAGAAGATCGTCTGGATATGCAAAACCTTCAACACCCTGGGCCGCGACCACTGCACCGCGCAGCAAATCCCGGACGACATCCTGCGGGCGAAGCTCGCCGAGGCCGGGGGCCTGGAGGGGCTGCAAGAAATTCGGGTGCCCGGCCCGAACCGACTTTGCTTTGTCTATGCGGACGGACGGCTGGCCGAGCTCCCCTGGCAGCACCCCTCCCGCCGCGAAAGCTGGACGCCGGGCATGAAGGAACAGGCCAGGCAAGACGCCCTGCGGGGCCATCGAATGAGAGAAGGAGGCCAGACGGCATGAAAATCACCGAGATTCCGGCCCTGAGCAAGCTGCCCGTGAACGTCATGAGCACCGCCGCCCTGCTGCGCGTGGCGGGCTACGCGCGGGTGTCCACCAACGAGGAGGAGCAGCTCAATAGCTACGCCGCCCAGGTGGAATACTACACAAAATATATCCAGGCCAAGCCGGAGTGGGAGTTCGTCGGCGTGTACACCGACGAGGGGATTTCCGCGACCAGCACCAAAAAGCGCGACGGCTTCAACAGCATGATTGCCGACGCCTTGGCCGGGAAGATCGACCTCATTATTACGAAGTCGGTTTCCCGCTTCGCCCGCAACACCGTGGACACCCTGACCACCGTGCGCAAGCTGAAGGAAAAAGGGATCGGCGTGTTTTTTGAAAAAGAGAACATCCACACCCTGGACAGCAAGGGCGAACTGCTCATTACGATAATGAGCTCCCTCGCACAGGAGGAATCGAGGAGCATATCCGAGAACGTCACGTGGGGCATGAGAAAGCGGTTTTCGGATGGCAAAGTCAGCCTCCCTTACAAGCGCTTCCTGGGCTATGAAAAGGGGCCGGACGGCCTGCCGGTGATCGTGCCGGAAGAGGCCGAAATCGTGCGGGTGATCTATCGCCTGTTTCTCTACGGCAAGGCCCCCAGCTTCATCGCGTCGCTACTCACCGACGAAGGCGTCCCCACGCCGGGCGGCAAGGCCGTCTGGCGGCACAACGTGATTATCTCCATGCTGCAAAATGAAAAATACGCAGGGAACGCCCTGCTTCAGAAGAAATATACCACGGACTTCCTCACCAAGCGGCAAAAAGTCAACGAGGGCGAGGTGCCGCAGTGGTACGTGGAAAACAGCCACCCGGCCATTATAGAGCAGGAAATGTTCGACCTGGTGCAATACGAGTTCCAGCGCCGCGCGGCCTCGGGCCAGAACAGCATGAGCGCCCACCCGTTTTCCTGCAAAATTTTCTGCGGCGAGTGCGGCGCGATGTACGGCTCCAAGGTCTGGCACAGCAACGACCCCCGCCGCCGCCGCACCGTCTGGCAGTGCAACGACAAATACAAGAGCGACGAAATCTGCCGCGCCCCCCACGTCACCGAGGAGCAAATAGAGGCGGCGTTCCTGGAGGCGTTCAATCGGCGCGTCACCGAGCAGGCCGAAATTCGGGAGGGCTACGACGCGGTGCTGGCGCTGCTGGCCGACACCAGCGCCCTGGACATAGAGGCCGACGCCCTCACGCAGGAATGCGAGGTGGTGATGGAGCTCGCCCGCAAGGCCGTGCAGGACAACGCCCGCGCCGCCCAAGACCAGGCCGCGTACACCGAACGCTACAACGCCCTGGTGGCCCGCTACGAAGCCGCCCACGCCCGGCTGGGCGAAATTGAAACGGCCCGGACGGAGCGCCGCGCGAAGCGGGCCAACATCAATCGCTTTTTGAAAATCCTCTCCCGGCATACCGATATGGCGACCGAGTTCGACGAGGACGTCTGGTACACCACCATGGACAGGGTGAAGGTATTCGCGGACGGGCGGCTGGTGGTTTGCTTCCGCGACGGCGGCGAGGTGGAGCTACAGCCGCAGGAAGAATTGAAGCAGGCGGTGGCATAATGAACCGGCCCGCAGGCCCTCCCATACCGGGGCGGCCTGCGGGCCGGTTTGTGCGTTTAATTTTGCATTTTTTTCTTGACAACCGGGCGAAAAGGGGGTATACTATTTACAGGTAACATAGAAGTATTTAATGGTGCTAAACTATGAGCTTTTAGACACGCGCGTTAAATCCGAACTCTTGGTCGATCTTCATGGTCGGCGAAGCGTTCGGGTTTGTTGTCTATGCTGATCTCCGTTCTCCGCGAGGCCGTGGAGGATGAACTGAACCTTGGCCCGGCCCAGGAAGGCGAGTTCAGCAGGCTGCTGTATGACCACCCGCTTGAACTGGTGGAGATGCTGCTTACGGGTCAACTGGCTGGCTACCTGAAAGGGCAGGCCCACGCACAGGCAGAACAAGAGGATGTAATCAGCGCGCAGCTACGGGCACAAGGCTACTCACCTACGCAGGCAGGGATGCTGGCACGGGAGTATTTGCGTTACGACAGCTAAGGGTTCCACGCCAAAGGCAGCCATGTTCATCTTAGTAACGGTTTTATTATCTGAATGCTTTTACAAGCAACGCAAGCACCTCTGCGCCGCATTGCAGTTGTTGAGGGGTCAGCCCCTTTAGCAAAGCGATGATGGCGCAGAGATTTTCATCTGCACTGCCTTCATCTGGCACTGTGCCGAGCACTATGTAATCCGCAGAGAGGTTGGCGGCTACGCATATCTTGTTCAAGGTTTTCACCGTCAGGCTTTTCTTGCCGCGCTCCACGTCCGCGAGGAAGCTGTCGGAAATATCGCATAGCTCCGCGAAGCGTTCACGGGATAGCCCCATGAGCTCCCTGCTTGACCTGATCCTGCGTCCTACTTGTGCATTGTACTCCATAATCCAATCACCGCCTTCATAATATTGTAACGGATTATGGAGCGCAGGAACATATTCAATCGAGTATTTAGACATATTCAATAAAACCAAAATTAGCTATTGACAACCCTGCTTAAAGAGGCTATAATGTTTTTGGATAATTTATCAAGATAAGAGGGAGAGTAAGTCCATGATCAATAGGGTTAGACGGTTTCTGTCGAGGGTATTGGTGTGCGTACTGGTTGTTGGGGCGATGTCTCTATCTGGAATAACGGTCCAAGCAGCAAACGCAAACTTGGCAGCGGGCGACTATCAGACCGTAAGCGGCAAAAATACGCCTGTTTGGAACATGCAGCAGTCAACCGGGAATTCCAAGCAGGTCGCTACACTCGCCCCTGGTACAATCGTTTCAATAGCCTCATGCCAGAAGAATTCCTCTGGAAACTGGTGGGCAACGCTCTCTGTGAAGGTAAACGGCAACAATGCCTATATTTACACGGATAATTTAGCTGCATTCGTGGCACCGAAACAAACTACCATCGCTTCGAACCAGCAGTCTTTTGAAGTCAACAATACGGGCGTCTATGTATGGAGCCAACCCTCGTCCTATTCGAAGGCAGTACGATCTGTTGCGGTAAACACGAAGGTCACTGCAACCGCATATACACAAAATGCCGCAGGCAACACCTGGTACAAAATATATGACGGCTGGATTCATAGCGGTAGCTTGAGGCCGGTTTCCCCGTCTGCCACCGTGACAACTGTCCAAGCGGCAGGCGCAAGTTTGGCGGCGGGCGACTATCAGACAGTGAGCGGCAAAAATACGCCCGTTTGGAGTTTACCGCAGTCAACCGGAAATTCCAAACAGGTTGCTACACTTGCCCCTGGCACAATCGTTACGATCACCTCATGCCAGAAGAATTCCTCCGGAAACTGGTGGGCGACACTCTCTGTGAAGGTTAACGGAAACGATGCTTATATTTACACGGATAATTTAGCTGCATTCGTGGCACCGAAGCAAACCGCCATCCAGCAGTCTTTCGAAGTCAACAATACGGGCATCTATGTATGGAGCCAGCCCTCGTCCTATTCGAAAGCAGTGCGGTCCATAGCGGTAAATACGAAGGTCACTGCAACCGCATATACACAAAACGCCGCTGGCAACACTTGGTACAAAATATATGATGGCTGGATTTATAGCGGCAGTTTGAGGCAGGCTGCCGTTGCGACAACTAGTGTTGTCAGCACTACCACGACGACGAAAGCCCCAACGACAACTACGAAGGTCACTACGCCTCTAACACCACAAGCCGATGTAATAAAGCTTCTTGTTGGGCAGGCAATACGACTTTCGGAGTTTGGGACCTACAAAAGTAGTAGCGATTGTATTTATGTCGTCCCAAATACAACCGTAATTTATGCGCGAAAAGTCGGAATCTCAACTGTAACGGTATCAAACGGAAAAGTATATTCCGTTGAAGTGTTGAAAAATGGTGAGAACACAGAAACATCAATCGCTTATACTCCGGCTCTCTACCCTGTTATGTTCAGAGGCGATAGCGTCAATTCCAGCGCCTCCTTATTGCCAAAATCATCCGGGGCACCATCATCATTTCCCGGTATGATGGTAAATCAACCGATAACATTTACTTATAAAAGCGACAATCCAAACGTAATAAGCGTAGACTCCAAGGGGAAGCTTACGGCATTTGGTACTGGTACAGCAAACATCACTGTTTCTTCGGTCTTTTGCCTAAAACCTCTAACAGTAACAGTAAAAGTAATCGTTAGAAATTCAGCGGTTTTATTGGATCAAAACACACTTTCAACCACTTCCTGTAACAAGACCATGGCCGAATTTTGTATTGCCGCATCAAGAGAGGCCTATAAGTCAAACCCATGTACATTAGATTTTTCCAGCAGCATAATACTAACTGACTCAAAAAATGGTCAGGCAGGATTTATAGCTGTGAGGGAAGCAATGATCGATGGAAAATCAAAAAAGCTTCTACTAATTAGTTTTACGGGAACCCAGGGAGCCCGATATATTAGCCCTGACTGGATGACTAACTATAAGTTTATACCATCTATCCAACGAAGCACGATCAACAATAAACGAATAGAACTGGCTGGCGTTCACGATGGCTGGCGTGGTGTTCAAGAAAAATTTTGGCTTACTACACCTAGCCTAAAAATTGGTGGCACAACCTTTGGCAAAATTCTTGAAGAAGCTTTAACAAAAGACACGTATCACATTGTTGTTACTGGTCACAGCCAAGGTGGTGCGACAGCGAACATAACAGTTAAAAATTTAATGGATTACGGAATTCCCGCAAGGAGAATAACATCCTATACATTCGCATCGCCCAAACCTGTCACTTCAGCTCCTTCCGGCAAACTATATCCAATTATTAACATTATCAACATAGGCGATACGGTTCCTAACTTAGGAGCCAGTATTTCTTCCGGTACTCGATATGGCATAGACAACATTGGGAAACAATCATATGATGGTGGAGAGGGAATGCACAACTTAAACGCATATCTTTCACTAATTTACGCAGATGAATATAAATAAACAGCTGAATAAAAAACGGCAGGCTTCAAATCCTGCCGTTCAGCGTTTTTTCAAGAGATTCACCCTCTCATATCTATGTTCGGGTTCCCCCATGTAGTTGAGCGGCCGCGCCGCTCGGGTCTGGTGTCTGTCGCTACTGTTGTGCCTGCTTTGCCGCCTTCCACTCGGCAAACTCCCGTTGCCCTTCCTCACTCTCGAAGTAAGCCAGTATTGCCGGGAAGATGCACCGGGCGAAAGATTCGATCTCGTGCTTGGGCGGTCTAAAGGTGCTATGTTCAAGGGTTTCTGGTGTCTTGGGTTTCATGTTTGATTCTCCTGTTTTTCAATTTTCAAGGTGCTCCGCTATCTGTAACGGGATTGTTGCCGGGCTTTGCGCTGTTCTTTCGCCTCCTTTGCCTGTTGGAATATGTCGCGAATGGTTTCCCGCATCCGCTGCGGGGCCAGCCGCATGGCGTCCCGGAAGGGCTGCGTTTCGGTGTAAAGCTTGTCGAACGCCTCTTTTTCCCGCCAATATAAATTTGATGTCCGGGTGAGTTGCCGCTCAAGGTCTGCGATGGTGCTTTGGGCCGTGATGCCGTACTTCGCGAGCTTCTTCAGCTTGTCCAGTTCTCCCGCTGTAAGCTCGTAATCCTCGCCGAATCTCTTTTTCCTGCCTATCACGTTGATCTCCGAAATCTGCGCCGGCACGGGCTGGACTTTCTCGATCTTCTGCTCAACTTCGGTAAGCTCTGCGACCTTTTCTTCTGCCTGCTCCGTCAGAGTAGACAACCTTTGCCGCTCCTGCTCGACTTTGTACTCCACCACATCCAAGTGCTCCGCTGTGCTGCCCTCGACCCCGCGCTCCAAGTCATCGTAGCCCGCCTGCCTCATGTGTTCGAAGAACCGGGTTTGTAGCAACCCATAAGATGTTACCCGCTTTGCCGTGCCGTCCGCGCCCACCTCCACCGGGAAAGCCCACTTTTTGCTGTGGCTGATCTGGTGGATGATTTCTTTCGTGGTTCCGACTAGCGAGGGATCGCGGCACCGCTTCGACCATTTGACGTGTTTCTCCACCACCGGGAGATAGATCACGTGCAGGTGATAGTGGTAGACGTCCCTGCCCAACTCGTCGCTCAAGGCCCGGTTCCGTTCGTCCGCATGCATGACCGCCGAGAGGATATACTCGCTGCCGACTTCCTGCTCCGCGAAACGAAAAACCTCCCGAAAGAACTCCTGCGCGAAATCGTAGCCGCCGTGCCGCTCAAAGTAGGCCGTGTTTACATCGAAAACCATTTCCTCGAATACTTTCGCGTCCGGCTTCAGCCCCCGTGTGCTTACGATCCCCTGCTCCAGCATCCTGTCAAGGGCCCGCTTGTAGGTCCCCTCGCACCGCCGGAAGTGGACGTTCAAGTGACTGCGGGCCAATTCGATGTCCGGGTTGCTGTAGCATTCGTTTTTTCGCTCGTTGTGCCGCTCCCGAATTCCGATCCCGCCACGCTGATAGGGCTGATTCCGCACTACCGTCCGATCTGTTTTCTCCATTTGATTTTCACCTCCTATCCGCAAGTGGTTCTTGCACTTTATATTATATAGCAAAAACTATTGATTTGTCAATAGATATGTGCTATACTAGAGTAATCGCAAGAACGCATAACATAGGAGGCCAAAAAAATGCCGCGTGTCAAGAAAAATAGCTATGAGCAATACGATTCCCCGTTCGCAACCCGACTGCGCAGCCTGCTGGAAGCTCCGGGAATGAATCAATCCAAGCTGGCAGACCACATCGGCGTCACCCGGCAGGCCATCAGCGCCTGGTCTTTGGGCATATCCCTGCCTGACATCGAGAAGTTCGGGCTGATCGCCGACTTCTTCGGTGTGTCCACCGAATTCCTGCTGGGCCGGACGGACGTAAGCAAGCCAGACGCGACCAAGCAGGCCCTCGCGGAATATCTCTGCCTGAGCGAAGCGGCCATTGATGAAATTCGTCGCTTGCAGAGCATCCATTTGGAGCAGAACATCGAGAACGACTTCAAGCTCACTCTGAAGGAGCCGGAGCCGCTGACGGAAGTGTTCAGCGATTGGCTGACGGCGGTGGATTTGTCGGAGCTGATGAGCCACGTCTGGCGGGCTTCCAGAGTAGCCTATGAGGCGCAGGACAGTGCATATCACCCGGAGGACTACCAGCCCGACGAGGACGAAAAAGAAGCCCTCGCGGCCTTGCGAGGGCGGGGATATATTGCGCTGGCACTGGACGAGCAGATGTCTTTTTTCTGCCGGTCTGCAGGGCGGGTGTTCGAGCAATCACTGGATTCCGTGATAGCCGGAGCTATTGCGCAGGCCGATGCTGACAATGCAACGGACGAAACGTAGCGCAGCGGGCGGGTCACGGTAATATACTTCTCCGAAGTATATTACCCACTATGACACTTTCGCTGCGCGCAAAGTGCCTCGTGGGCCCCTGCGGGG
>WQTL01000451.1 GCA_009786275.1 Bacillota bacterium
GGCCTCACGCCCGCCAATGTGCCCGAAAGCCAGTTCGTGGCGCTGCTGGGCCGCCCGCTGCCCCCCAAAGATATCCCCGCGGGTGCGCCAATCACCCTGAACGACAGCCTGGAGGACGCCCTGCGCCTGCACCCCACCGCGCAGAGCGCCTGGGATCTCGCCATCGACCCCATCCTGCAGCTCATTATGAAAGCGATGACCAACGGCGCGTACGTCAGCAACGCCCTGCAGGCGCCCATGTTCTGTTACCGCTCCATGACCAGCGGCGTGCTGGACGACCGCGCCGTCGGGGGCATCCTGAAGGTATGCAACGAGGACTGGAGCGGCCTGCTGGATATCGCGGCCTCCGTGCCGAACATCATCACGAACCTGCCAAAGCTGATGGAGAACGCGTAACCCTGCTGTTGTTGAAAGTTTTCCCAACCGAAAACGTTCAACCCGCTTGAATAGGCGAAACGCATACGTACGGCAAAATGCCTGTATGTATGCGTTTTTCACATTTTCCGGCAAAAGGTTAGAAAATAAAAATTTTTTCTAAAAAGGTATTGACCCCGCAGGCCCTGCAGGCCTCATACTTATGGCACAGGGAGACGGCAGCACCTGACCGGGAGGTTCATGGCGGCGTTACGCTTAATTTGCCGCTCTCCCTGCGGACCAAAAGCGGCGGCCCGCCGACACCGCCTGCGCCAGGGGACGTGAAAAGCCAGGGAAGCCCCAAGCAAAGGACGTGTAAAACCAAGGCACCCATCGCGAGGACGTTGAAAATAAAGGACGCGCAAATCCAGGACGCCAAAGGAAAAGGACGTCAAACAAACCCGCCGGGGGGAAGTGCTTCCCCCCGGCAACGCGTTTTTACGCCCTCTTGCGCACCCGCAGGGGGATGCCCATCCCCTCCGCGATGGCGCGGCACTGTTCGATCTCCTCCGGCGTGATCACGTCCACCACGGAAAAGGTCACCCGGGGGTATATTTTTTTGCAGGCCTCGGCGAAGCGCAGCATGGCGGGCCAGGCGTCCCCGCCGAAGTTGGAGCAGGTCAGCTCCTCGTAGCGCGCGGCGTTGGGCGCGTTGAGGCTGATAGACATGGTGTCCACCAGGCCCTTGAGCGCCGGGGCCGTGGGGCAGCCCTGGATCTGGTCGCCCAGGCCCGTGGTGTTCACCCGCAGGGAGATGCCCGGGTAGCGCTTCTTCACCCAGGAGGCGCTGCGCATGAGGTTATCCAGGGCGCAGAAGGGCTCGCCGAAGCCGCAGTAGACGGCCTCCGCCGCGCCCGTGAAGTCGAA
This sequence comes from Bacillota bacterium, assembly GCA_009786275.1. Lineage (GTDB taxonomy): Bacteria > Bacillota > Clostridia > Oscillospirales > Acutalibacteraceae > WRMQ01. The sequence continues at coordinate 1,282 of WQTL01000451.1, forward strand.
GCCCTCCAGGGCCTGTTTGATCTCCGCCCAGGTGGGCTCGCTCTTGTGCCACAGCGAGGCGGCGCTGCCCACGCCCTCCCTTTCGGCGCGGATGCAGAAGGTGCAGGCGCAGGGGCACTGGTTGGTGATGTTGAAATAGGGCTTGTCCTTGTAGGTATAGATGATGTCAGCCATGTCCGCTCTTCTTTCTAGAATCTATTCAAAGCATCAGCCTGCAAATCGCGTTGGAAAATTCCACGGGGTCCTCCACGGGGAAGCCCTCGATGAGCAGCGCCTGGTTGTACAGCAGGTTCGCGTAGTCCCCCAGCACCTCGCCCTCGATGCCCTGAAGTTTCGCGTAGATGGGGTGGTTGATGTTGAGCTCTAGCACCCGCTCGGCCTTCATGGGCAGCCCCTCCGCGCCGGGCTGCGATTGCAGCACCCGCTCCATCTCCAGGGAGATACCCGTCCCGGAGGTCAAACACACCGGGTGGGACTTTAGCCTCGTGGTGGGGACCACCTGGGAAACCTTGTCGCCCAAGGCCTCCTTCATAGCCTCGAAGAGGCTCTTCCCGGCCTGTTTTTCCTGCTCCAGCTTCGCTTTTTCTTCCTCATTTTCAAGATCGAGGTCGGCCTCGGAGATGGATTTGAGCTCCTTGTCCTCCACCTGCCAGAGGATTTTCATCAAAAACTCGTCGATGTCGTCCGTCAGGCACAGCACCTCAAAGCCGAGGTCCGTCAGGCGCTCGCACTGGGGCAGGCGCTTGATCTGCGCGGCGGATTCCCCCGTGGCGTAGTAGACGTGCTTCTGGGCCTCCGGCATGCGGGAGACGTACTCCGCGAAGGTAACGGGGCCCTCCTGCGTGGTGGAGGGGAACTCCAGCAACTCCAGCAACAGGTCGCGCTGCATACCGTAGCTGGCGTACAGCGCGTACTTCAGGTTCAGCCCGAAGACCTTGTAGAAGCCGTGGTAGGCCTCGCGGTCCTCGTCCAGCAGGGCCTTCAGTTCGGCCTTGATCTTCTTTTCCAGGTGCTTGGCGATGGCCGCCACCTGGCGGTCCTGCTGCAGCATTTCGCGCGATATGTTCAGCGAGAGATCCTGGCTGTCCACCACGCCGCGCATAAAGCTGAAGCAGTCTGGCAGCAGCTCCTTGCAGTGCTCCATGATCATCACGCCGCCGGAGTAGAGCTTCAGCCCCTTCTCGAAGTCCTTGCCGTAGTAGTTATACGGCGCCTTCGCGGGCAAAAACAGCAGCGCCCGGTAGTCCACCGCGCCCTCGGCGGAGGCGTGCATCACCCGCAGGGGGGCCTCCATGTCCCGGAAGGTGTCCTTGTAGAACTGCGCGTATTCCTCCTCGGCCACCTCGCTTTTGCTCCGCCGCCAGATGGGCGACATGCTGTTGAGGGTCTCGATCTCGGTCCCGGCGTCTTTTTCTTCCCCGCCGTCCTCTTCCTCGGATTTCTCCTTCGCCATCCGGATCGGATAGCGTATATAGTCGCTGTAGCGCTTGACGAGCTCCTTGATCCTGTACGCCTCGAGGAACTGGCCGTAGTGCTCGTCGTCGGTGTCGGCCTTGAGCTTCAGGATAATTTCAGTTCCCACATCTTCTTTCTCGCAGGGCTCCAGCGTAAAGCCGTCGGCCCCTTCGGAGTACCATTCGAAGGCCGCATCCGGCCCGGCCTTCCTGCTGCGCACGCGTATCTCTTCGGCCACCATGAACGCCGAATAGAACCCCACGCCGAACTGGCCGATGACGTCGATATCGCCGGCGTCCTCGATCTCGTTTTTGAAATCCAATGAGCCGCTGCGGGCGATGGTGCCCAGGTTGCTCTCGAGCTCCCCGGCGTCCATGCCGCAGCCGTTGTCGCGGATGGTGAGTGTGCGGGCCTCCTTGTCCGCGGTGAGGTCTATGGCGAACTCGCCGCGGTCAAGCCCGGTCTCGCCGCCTTTCAGCGCGTGATAGTACCGTTTGTCGATGGCGTCGCTGGCGTTGGAGATGAGTTCCCGCAGGAAGATCTCCTTATGGGTGTAGATGGAGTGGATCATGAGATCCAGCATGCGCCGGCTCTCGGCCTGGAATTGCTTTTTCTCGGGCATGGTAACAATTTTCCTCCCTGTATGTGTGCTTTATTATGTGGGGGTGGCTGCCCACAGCCACCCGCTCAAAGACATAATTATAACCCTACTGCGCCAGCCCGTCCCGCACCAGCTGGACGGTCTTGTCGTTGTGCTCCTGCTTGGTCTTGTTCAGGTACATCTCGCCGTTCTTGTCGTGCTGGAAGTAGAAATACTCGTGGGTGTTGGGGTTCAGCGCGGCTTCTATGGCGGAAAGGCTGGGGTTGCAGATGGGCCCCACGGGCAGGCCCGTGCACTTGTAGGTGTTGTAGGCGTCGTTGTACATCACGGCCGCGCCGGGGTCCATCTCGGTGGCGATGTTGCTCATGGCGTAGTCCAGGGTGGAGTTGCACTCCAGCATGGGGTAGACGGAGGGGTGGTCCAGGCGGTTGTGCAGCACCCCGGAGATGTCCTTCATCTGTTCGGGGCCGGCGGCCTCCTTCTGTATGATGGAGGCCATGATGATGATCTGGTCCACGGTGTAGCCCATCTCTGCGGCCTTGGTGGTGTACTCCTCCTTCCACTTGGCCTGGAAGTTATCGAAGAAGCGGCGCAGCACGCTGTTGGCGTTCTCGTCGATATAGAACTCGTAGGTATCCGGGAAGAGGTAGCCCTCGTATTTGTAGTAGCGCCCGTCGGTGTTGAGGCCCTTCAGGAAGGGGTAGTCGAAGCTCGTGGCCAGCATGCTGCGCTTGAGCAGCGTGACGTTGGATACCTTGTTCTCGCCTATCTTGGCCATGATGCGCTTGACGGTATAACCCTCGGGGAACAGCAGGTTGATGGTCTCGCCGCTGCTGGGCTTCGGCAGGAAGGAGCCCAGCATCTCCTCCAGGCCCATGGAGGATTCCACCTCGTATTCCCCTGCCACATAGCCCGGCAGCTCCGGCTCCCCGCCGGGGTCGTCGGTATTCTGGTTTTTGATATGCTCGGTGAAGCGCATATAGAGCTTGCACATGGCCTTCTGCTTCACCAGCCTGTTTTCGGCCAGCAGGTCGATGGCCTGGTCTGTGGTCATGTTGTCGGGGATGCTCAGGCTGACGATATAGGCGTCCTCGCTGTCGCTGCTCTTGCCCAGGGCGAAGATATCCCGCAAGGTGGCGATGCCTATGACGCTCAGCACGGCGGTGGCGGCCAGCACGGGCGCCAGCAGCGCGGCGATGGCGCCGCCGCCGGACTTGCCGCCCCTCGCTCTTTTTTCTTTTTTCCCTTTGGCCTGTTTTTCTTTCTGTCCGGGCGCGGCGGCCGGTTCCTGCACCAGCGGCTGGAACGTCCGCGTGGAATTGGCGAAATAGACCTCCCCCTTGGGCCTGGGCGTGTCCGCGTCCAGCGCGGAGCGCGAGGCCTCGCTGTCGTCAAAGCGGAAGTCCAGCCAGAAAGGGCGGGTCTCCCCCTCCTCCGGCTTATTGGGCTGATTGCCGTTCGTGCTCATGCTTTTCTCCTTCTGTCAGTAGTCGCTCCACCGCTTCATCCCCTGCGCCCCTGGGCAGGGACGCGCGCAGGCACCCTGCGTAACATATGCCCAGCGTGCGCAACCCACCGCGCCGGGCCAGAAACCTGTCGTAGTACCCGCCGCCATAGCCCAGGCGATAGCCTGCTTTGTCGAACGCGATGCCGGGCACAATGCACAATGCACAATTTACAATGCACAATGCACAGCTTTCCTCCGGCTCGGGTATCCCATGCGCACCGGGCCTCAGGCCCATTAGGGAGCCGGCTTGATGGAATGTCATCTCCCTCGTCTCGGGTTTGCACTTAGGGAGATAAAGCGCTTTGCCCTGCCGCAGGGCCTCCTCCAGCGCGGGCCGGATATCCGGCTCGGAACCGATGGGATAATAGCCCAGAATCGTCTGTGCCTGCCTGAACCACGCGTGCTCAATGATTCCCCGGTTGATTTCCGCGTCCCACGCCTGTCTTTGCCCCGGGGGGATTGCGTTGCGTTGGGCGAGCAGCTCGCGCCGGAGCTCCCGTCTTGTCATGGGCATTGCATTTGCGCGGCGATCTCCCGCGCCTTTTCCGGGGAAACAAGATACGCCGCAATCGCCAGCCCGAACGCGACCGCCGTGCCCGCGCCCCGCGAGGTGATGATATTGTCGTCGGTCACCACGGGGTCGTACAGGACTTCTGCGCCCAGGAGCTTGTCCTCATAGCCCGGGTAGCAGCAGGCCTTTTTGCCCCGCAGATAGCCCTGCTCGCCCAGGATGGGGGGCGCGCCGCAGATGGCCGCCAGCATCGCCCCGTGCTGCGCGCAGACGCGGATCATCTCCAGCACCCCGAAGGATTCCGCCAGCCCGGTGCGCCCCGGGCCCCCGGGGAGAATCACGCCCCGGCAGCCTTCCGCGTCGAGCCTGTCCAGTGTAATATCGCAGGTAATCGCGATGCCGTGGGAGCCCACGGCGGTTTTGCCGCCCACGCCCACCGTTTGGATTTCAACGCCCGCGCGTCTCAGGATGTCCAAGGGGGCGACGGCCTCCAGTTCCTCGAAGCCGTCGGCCAGGAATAGATAGATCATTTTTTCACTCCAACGCGGGCCCCATATAGGCCCTTCCTCTCGTCTTTCTCAGCCATTTCATTGCGCGCCTGTCCCAGGGGAACATCATGCCGCCGGGGCTTTCCGCCGGGCGGTACGCCATGTCCCTGCCGGTCAGCCCGCTTTCTTTCCGTATATATTCTCCCATATGGGGTTCCCACGCGAAATAGCCATGCCGGTCGGCGCTCTCCTGCTTCGCAAACGCTTTCACGAAGCCCAGCTTCGCGTAGTACCCGTACAGGCTCTCCTCCCCGGGGCGCAGGCACAGCGCGCATTTGCCCTCCCCTTTCGCCAGGTTGGCGGCATAGCGCACCAGTTCGCCCGCGTAGCCCCGGCCCCGGTATGCCGGCAGCGTCGCCACGGCGTAGACATACTCGGCGGGCAGCAGGCGTTTCCTGTACCCCAGTGCGCAGGGCAGCAGGTAGAGCATGGAGAACGCCCGGCCGTCCTCCTCCCGGACAAGCCCGCGGCACAGGGGCAGGCCGTTCTCCCAGAAGAAACGGAAGTAATCCTCGTCGTCCTCGAAGCAGGCCCGCCAGATCTCCAGGGCCTGCGTGTAGTCGCTTTCGCGAATGAACCGGATCATTTCTGCATTCTCATTTCTCATTTTCAACCGCAAGGTATTTTTCCAAAAGAATCGCGGGGTAGTAGGACTGCTTTGCGCGCCGCAGGCCCTCGTCGCCCAGGTCCTCCTCGCGGTTGACGAACTCGTAGTTCCCCAGGCAGCTCGCCGCGAAGCACTGGTTGACCATCTGGTAGGCGCCCGGCTCCTCGATGAAGGCCTTCTCGAAGTGCGTGCAGAAGCAGTGCTCGTTGAGCTCCTCGCCCAGGGTGAAGGCCACGACCCTGCCCTCCGCGCGCAGCAGCACGCCGCAGAGCTCGAGCGCCTCGTAGTGGGCGAAGCAGCGTTCCAGGGCGCGCTGCTCGTCGCGCAAATCCTTGGGATTCTTGCCGCCGTTGCGCGCCACCCACTGCCGCTCCATCTCCAGGCATTCGTCCAAGGCGCCGGGGGTGATGGGCTCGCATTGCCAGGCGTTCCCCCGCTCGAAGCGGGCAATGTGGTTGCGCTTCTGGTGATATTTTTTCCCGGCCAGCCCCGCCAAATCCTCCTGCCTGTAAATATAATCGGCGTAGTCGCGGTTGGATTCGTATCGGAAAGCGCCGGGCCGGGCCGCCTCCAGCTGGGGGATATCCCCGCTGGTGACGCCGAAGAGCGTCAGGGGCACGCCGTGCCGCCGCGCGTCCTCCCGCAGCAGGGCGAGCGCCCCGCCCAAATCCCCCGTGCCCAAGGGCATGCCGTAGAGCCGCTCCCCGTTGCGGGCAAGGAAGAACCCCTTGTACCGCGCGATTCCGGTGCCGTATCTCTCCGCCCAGCCGTAGACGTTGCCGAAGCAGAACTCGCAGTTCATGCGCCGCGCCCCCAGGAGGATGGGTTTGACCCAGGCGATGTCCTCCGGCCGCGGCGGGCGGAACCGCAGCTCACCCGGCAAGGCGGGGTCCGATATATGCGCGGATGCGTTCATGGATCTCCTCCGGCGCCTGCGGCGAGCAGGTCGCTTCGCTGTTTTCTTTTACAGCTTGTGCGCAATCGATTCGTATCCAGCCCATGGCCTCCGCGGCGGCGATGGCCGCCTCGCGGCAGCGCGCCAGGTATTCGCAATCGGCCTCGTGGATGTCGCGTTTGGCCTCGTCCCCCCGGTAGCGCGCGCTGATGAGCGCCTGCGAAACCCGCAGGGGCATGTCCAGGTAAAAGACCAAATCTGGCTTGGGGATGCCCAGCTTGCCGTATTCGGTGTCCTCCAGCCATGCGAAGAACGCGGGCCATTCCTCCCGGGGCAGCTTCGTTGCCTGGTGGTACGCGTTGGAGGTGGTGTAGCGGTCGGCCAGGATCACCCGCCCGGCCTCGTAGGCCTGCGCCCACTTGAGCTTGAAATTCACATACCTGTCCGCCGCGTAGAACAGCGAGGCCGCGTAGGCGTTGACGTCCCCCGGCCGGCCGCCGAACCGCCCGGCGAGGTACTGCCGCACCAGCAGGCTGGAGTCGTCCCCGTAATCCGGCAGCTTGATGGTCACGGGCTCCGTCCCCCGCGCGAGCAGCCAGTCCCGCAGCAGGGCGAGCTGCGTGCTCTTGCCGCTGCCGTCCAGGCCTTCCAAGACGATGAGCATGTGCTATCCTCTCATCTGCAGGGGTGGCTGCCCACAGCCACCCGCAGAAACAAGATATACAAGATTTGTGCACGGGTGGCTATCCCCTACCGCGTATTCGGGCATGCGATACACCTCCCTTCCTCTTATTATACCATCAATCTCCCCGCAATGCAAGCAGAAAAATCATATGCCGCTCCGCAAAGCGGCATTGTGCATGAAACATGCCATTCTGCCCATACTTCAGTTATCGAACGGAAGGGAAGGACGAAGGCATGCACTTCAACAAGGTGGAAATCTGCGGGGTGAACACGGCGAAGCTCAAGGTCCTCAAGGAGCCGGAAAAGAGGGAACTGCTCGGCCGCGCGCGGCAGGGTGATTTGCAGGCCCGGGAGGAGCTCATCAGCGGGAACCTGCGCCTGGTGCTCAGCGTCTTGCAGCGCTTCACCGGGCGCGACGAGAACATGGACGACCTGTTCCAGGTGGGCTGCATCGGCCTGATCAAGGCCATCGACAACTTCGATATCGCGCAGCCCGTGCGCTTTTCCACCTACGCCGTGCCGATGATCATCGGGGAGATACGCCGCTACCTGCGGGACAACAACGCCGTGCGGGTCAGCCGCTCCATGCGGGACACCGCCTACCACGCCATGCAGTGCCGCGAGCGTCTGGCCGCCGAGCATCAGAAGGACCCCACGGTGGAGGAGATCGCCGCGGAGATGCACCTGAAAAAAGAGGACGTCGTGCTGGCGCTGGAGTCCATCGTGGACCCGGTCTCGCTCTACGAACCCGTGTATTCCGACGGCAACGACACGATCTACGTCATGGACCAGATCGGCGACAGGCACAACGAGGAGGGCTGGCTGGATGAGATGATGATCCGCCAGAGCATGCAATCCTTAAGCCCCCGGGAAAAGAAAATCCTCCACCTGCGCTTCATGATGGGGAAGACGCAGATGGAGGTGGCAAAGGAGATCGGGATATCGCAGGCGCAGGTGTCGCGGCTGGAAAAGGGGGCGATTGAGAGGATTAAGAATCCGGATTAGGGGGGCTTAACTCATTTGACTTTGCAGAGGTATCAATGGCTATCAGTTTGCGGCGCGCCCCGCGCAGCAGTAGTATCAAGCATTTTCGACTGCTTCCGGTTATTCATATGACCCCAATAAGGAGCTATGTAGGCCGCATTTCTCGTGTAAAACTAAAAGCTGGTGATGTTTCTTTAACTATTGATTATGGCTGTGTTCGCCATGAACGCCGCCGCGTGCCTCAGGGCCTTGGCGCGTTGGCTTTTTGGGCGAATTGTGATTGTTTGGGGTTTTTCAGGA
>WQTL01000452.1 GCA_009786275.1 Bacillota bacterium
GGGAGCCGCCGGTGGTGCAGGTGTCGTCGCACAGCACGATGCTGCGCCCCGCCGCCCGGGCCGGGTCCGCCGCGGCGAACGCGCCGCGCAGGTTGGTCAGCCGCTCCTCCCTGGGAAGGCTGTGCTGGGCGGGGGTTTCCCGCGTTTTGGTGAGCAGGCCGGGGGCGTGCTCCATGCCCAGCCAGCGCGCGGCCGCCCCGGCAAGCAGCTCGCTCTGGTTGTAGCCGCGCCGCTTCACCCCGGCGGGGGTCATGGGCACGGCGCAGAAGAGCCAGCCGGGCTTGTCCGCCAATTTCGACGCCGCAAGGGCGTCGGCCATGGCATAACCGATGCTGTGGGCCAGGCCGCGCCCGCCGTGGAATTTCATGTTCAGCAGAATCCGCCGCGCCCCGCTGTGGTAGGTAAACACCGGGACCAGCGGCAAATCCGAGCCGGGAAGCAGACACGGCGCCAGCGTCTCGCCGGCCTTGTCCGCGCAGTCCGCGCAGAGCATCTCCCCCGGCGCGCACACCCCGGCGCACCACACGCAGCGCCGCGGGAAAAACCACAGCCACAGGCGTTCGAGGTTCATCAACTAACCCCCGTCGATCAATTGTCAACTGTCAATTTGGCCAGCAGTTCCTCCGGGCGCAGCAGCGCGGTGTGGTCCAGCTCGCGGCAGAGGGCCTCGCAGGCCGCGCGCGCCTGTTCCGGCATGCCGCCGTCCAGGGCGATCACCTCGCTGCGCGCCAAATCCCCCATGAGCCCCACGCGCAGCCGGGCCGCGCACAGCAGGGCCGCCACGTCCGCTTTGCCGGACTGCGGCGGGAACACCACCACGAAACGCCCCGGGGCCTTCGGGCGCAGGATGAGCATCATCAGGACGTAGAGGCTGGATACCACCCCCACCAGCACAAAGAAAATCAGCAATACGTAGACGGCGGCGTACACGGCGCCCGGCATGAAAATCACTCCCTTCCCCGCAGTATATGCGGGAGGGAAGCCCCTGATTCCTGCCTTCCGGTTTGGTGTGAGCCGGCCTGTAAGCCGAGTTTTGTCATTGAAGGCAATCATTTATCTTGCCGGTGCATTGCTGCGCCGGTCCTGCCACCCGTTGGACTTCAGCGCCGAGCAAGCGCGCTGTCCGGTCGGTGTTGCTCCGGATAGGGTTTGCAGGGCAGCGCGGTTCCCCGCGCGCCGGTGAGCTCTTACCTCGCCTTTCCACCCTTACTTGCTAGACTCTAGATGCTAGATGTTAGATGCTAGATATTTAGGCTCCAGGCCTGTTTGCCACATCGTCGTCTAATATCTACCATCTAAAGTCTAGATGCTAGATATTTAGGCTCCAGGCCTGTTTGCCACATCGTCGTCTAATATCTAATATCTACCATCTAAAGTCTAACAAGCGGTATCTCTCTGTTGCACTTTCCCTAAGGTCGCCCTCGGCGGCCGTTAGCCGCTATCCTGCTCTATGGGGCTCGGACTTTCCTCACGGATCTCTCCGCGCGACTGCCCGGCCGGCTCACGGGTCTATTTTATAATATTTTCTTGCGGATGTCAAGAGTGCGGCGGAAATTGGCTGCAGGGACGGCCGCCTACAGCGGCCCACAGCAAAAAAAGCGGATACATTCCAACAACCCTCACCAAATTTCTTGCGTTCCCCCCTTGCATTTTCCGCCGTTTTTTGCTACACTTATAAACACGTTCGGCAAAATTTGCGGAAACCGAGGGGCAGCCATGGTATTTTCCAGCCTGATCTTCCTATACCTCTTTTTTCCACTGTGCATGCTGCTGTATTTCCTGCCGGTACATAAACTGCGCAGGCGCGGGAAAAAGGAGCCTCCCCCGCGCACGGTGCAGGAGATGAAGGAGCGCAACGAGCGGCAAAAGGACGACGCCCCGACGCCGGTATCGATCAACTGGCGCAACGGGGTGCTCATCGTGTTCTCCCTGCTGTTCTACGCCTGGGGGGAGCCCGCCTACGTCCTGCTGATGCTCGTCACCGCGTTCATCGACTACATCCTCGCCATGCAAATCGAGAAGACGGACAAGGCCAAGGCCAAGCGCGTCCTGATGGCCCTTGCGGCCGTATCCAACCTGGGCTTCCTGGTCTTTTTCAAATATACGGGCTTTTTGGCGGAGATCGTGAACCTCATCCCCGGGGTGAAACTGCCCGTACCGCACATCGTGATGCCCATCGGCATCTCGTTCTACACCTTCCAGATCCTCTCCTATGTCTTCGACGTCTACCGGGGGGACGTGAAGGCCCAGCGCTCCTTCCCGAAGGTGCTGCTGTTCCTGACGCTGTTCCACCAGCTGGTGGCGGGGCCCATCGTGCGCTACGACCACGTGGCCATGGAGATCGAGCAGCGCAGCACCAACCCGAAGCAAATTTGGGCGGGCATACAGCGCTTCGCGGCGGGCCTGGCGAAGAAGGCCCTGCTGGCCAACACCTGCGGCGGCCTGGCGGACCAGCTGCTCGACCCGGCGCAGTTCGCCTCGCTGCCGGTGCTGGGGGCCTGGCTGGGCCTCGTGCTCTTCGCCATGCAGATCTACTTCGATTTCTCCGCCTACTCCGACATGGCCATCGGCATGGGGGAGATGGTGGGCTTCCACTACCACGAAAATTTCGACTACCCCTATATTTCGAAGTCCGTCACGGAGTTCTGGCGGCGCTGGCACATGTCCCTGGGGACCTTCTTCCGGGACTACCTCTACATCCCCCTGGGCGGCAACCGGCATATGCAGCTGCGCAACCTCCTGATCGTCTGGGGGCTCACGGGCCTGTGGCACGGCGCGAGCTGGAACTTCATCATCTGGGGCCTGTACTACTTCCTCTTCATCGCCTTTGAAAAATATGTCCTGGCGCGCCTGAAACGCAAGCCGCCCGCCGCGATTATGCACGTCTATACGCTGCTGGCGGTGCTCCTGGGCTGGGTGTTCTTCTACTACACCAATATCATGGACGGCTTCGCGCTGTTCGCCAAGCTGTTCGGCAAAGCCTCGGCGGGGCTGACCACCCCGGACGTGACCCTCGCGCTGCAGAACAACGTGTTCTTCTTAGTGGCCGCCCTGGTGGCCTGCATGCCGGTGACGAAGCTCCTGAAAAAGTGGGCGGAGCGGCTGGCGGCCCGCGGCAAGGGGGCGAGCCGCGCGGTGTTCGCCCTGCAATACGCCCTCGTGTTCGCGCTGCTCCTGCTGAGCACCATACAGCTGGCGGGCAACAGCTTCAACCCGTTCATCTACTACCGATTTTAGGGGGGAGGGATACCCATGAAATTAAACAAAGATAACGCCGGGCACGCCTTTGCCGCCGTGAGCTTCTTCGCCGCCCTTGTGATTGTGGGGGCGCTTTCGGTATCGCTGGCGAAGCCCAGCTTCTCCGCGCTGGAGAACCGCGACCTGGAGCCCGCCCCGCACTTCTCGGTGAGGGCCTTGTTTTTCGAGCACCTGCCCGACAAAATTTCCAGCTGGTATTCCGATACCTTCCCCGCCCGGGAAAAACTCGTCGGCGCGGCCTCGTCCATCCGCGATATCCGCGGCGTGAGCGGCGACAGCGTGCACTTCGGCGTGGGAAGCCTCCAGGACTTCGAGGAGGAGGAAGAAGAGACCACGGAGCCGGACGGCGTCCCGGCGGTTGCCGAGCCGGCGGAGGAGGTCACGGAGCCGGAGGTGCCGGACCAGGAGGGCGAGGTCAAGAAGGGCCTGCTCGTGCTGGGCGACACCGCCCTGGAGATGTACGGCTTCTCCTCCAAAAGCATGATCCGCTACGCCACGCTGGTCAACCGCTTTGCCAGCACCTACGGCATCACCACCAGCGTGCTCGTGACGCCCACGCACATCGCCTTCAAGCTGCCCGCGCGCTACAAATCCATGAGCAACGACCAGAAGGAGGCCCTGGAATTCCTCGGCGGCCAGCTGGACCCCGGCATCAACAACGTGTGGGTCTACGACACCATGGCCAAGCACAGCAAGGAGTATACCTACTTCCGCACGGACCACCACTGGACGGGCCTGGGCGCCTACTACGCCTACGTGGAGTTCTGCAAATCCCGGGGCTTCCCCTGCGCGCCCATCGAGAGCTACGAAACCTTCGAGCACTACCCCTTCCTCGGGAGCTTCTACCGCTCCGTGGGCGGCGACGGGAAGATGAAGTCCAACCCCGACACCCTCACCGTCTACCGCGTGAACGTGCCCTACGTGATGTACTGCTACCCGAAGGGCCCGGACGGGCAGGAGCTGGAGATCACCCTTTCCCAGTTGCCGGAGGCCCTGGCGAACTCCGAGGAGAAGTACATGGCCTTCGCCGGCGGCGACACCCCCTACGCGAAGATCATCACCGAGAACCACACCGGCCGCAAGCTGCTGCTCGTCCGCGAGTCCTTCGCCGCCGCGTTCACCCCCTTCCTGGCGGAGAACTACGACGAGATCCACATCGTCGACTTCCGCTACTACAAGAACGACGTCGGCAAGCTCGTGCGCGAGGCGGGCATCACGGAGGCGCTGTTCCTGAACTACATCAGCGCGGCGGGCTCCTCGGTGCAGATGGACCGCATGGAGAAATGTTTCGGCTGGCGGGGGTAAAGACTAAAAATAAAGATGACAGGCAGCCATATCGGTTGCCTGTCATTAAGCATTGCACAGCGCTCAGTCGCTCCGCAGTTACATCCACCGTTCCAGCCATTCCTTCACCTTGGCTTCGTATTGCTCCTTGGCCACGAAATACGACAGCGAGTGCCCCGCGCCCTCCACCAGGAGCAGGTCCTTTTCCACCGGGGCGGCCTCATAGCAGCGCAGGCCCATCTCGGCGGGCACGAAGCGGTCGTTGGCCCCGTGTATGAACAGCGTGGGCAGCTTGAAGGCCGCGGCGTTCCCGCAGGGGTCGCAGTCCCGGCGCAGGGAGCAGCGCTGCAGCAGGCGGAACCAGAAGGCCGCGCCCCACATCATCGGCGGGACGTTGACATGCAGGTCGCGCCGCGCCACCAGGCAGATCATCTCGTAGCCGTTGGTGTAGCCGCAGTCCTCCACGATGCACTTGACATAGCCCGGCGGGTTGTGCGCGTTGCACTGCATCACCGTGGCCCCGCCCATGGAGATCCCGTGCAGCACGACCTGCGTATCCGGGCCCAGGCGCTCGGCGAACGCCGCCGCCCAATCGAGGATATCCCGCCACTCCAGGGCCGCGAAGCCGATCCAGTTGCCGCCGCTGCGGCCGTGGGCGCGCTGGTCGGGCAGGAGGATGTGGTAGTTCAGCTCGTCATGGTAGAAGGGCAGCAGCGCGCCGAACTGGTCGGGCCCGTTGTAGCTGTAGCCGTGGGCGCACACCACGAGCTTGTTCGAGGGCCGCGCCGCCGGGATGAAATAGCCCCGCAGCCGCAGCCCGTCGAAGGCCTTGAGCTCCACCTCCTCGGGGTTTTGCGCGAAAACCCAGGCGCGGCCTGCCGCCTCCTTGTCCAGGCGCATCTGCGCGTTTGGGTCGGGCGTCTGCATGCGTGAGGACGCGCCCTTCACCTTGCGCCGCCGCAGCGCCCCGCGAAACGCCACGTATCCGCCCGCGAAAAAGACCAGCAGGAACAGGGATGCCAGGGCAAGCAATAGAATCCAGTACCAGGCCATGATAGTACACTCCGTTCATTCAGCATTCAGCATTTAGCATTAAGAATTCATTATTTCGCCCGCTTCTGCGCCTTCAAAATCCCACGCACCGCGCGTATGCCCACCTTGGCCGTGTGGCCTATGCCGGTGTGTACGCCGGAAAACGCCGGGTTGCGCAGCTTTTTCGGGGCCTCGCGGTTCTCTCTGGCGGCGGGGAAGCGCACGAGGTCCTCGCCGGCCGCGCGGGAGGATACGGGGGAGTTCTCGGGTTCGAGGAGCACCGCGCCGTCGGCGAAGGCGCAGGCCTGTTGCAGTGTATCGCCTTGGGGCAGCGGGCCCTCGAAGCCGAACAGGGCCAGCACGGCGGACTCCTGCGCGCCGTTATAGGCGGGCGCGAGCGAGCGCGCCTGGGGCGTGACCATCACGAAGGCCTCGCCCACGCTGCCGTCGCCCCGGCTGGGGTGCACGCGCTGCGGCCCCGCGTAGGTCCCGAAGGGGTTCATGTTGACGTAGTCTTGCCCTTCCGCGCGTTTCAACCGCATGGGGCAGTGCGCCATGGAGCCCAGCACCTGCCGCGCGTTGGCCAGCAGCAGGCCGGTCTCCCCGTTGGTCAGGCCCACGAAGCCCCCCGTGAGCTGGTGGTTGAAGGAGTTGATGTTCTCGTTTTGCGGCACGCTCTCCCGGAAGCTTGCGACGGGGTAGCCGGAGACGTCCCCCGCGAAATTGCGCTTGACCACGTGCAGCTCGCCCGGCATGCGCGGCGTGAGCTGGAACGGCGCGGCCTGCTGCCACCGCACATCGTAGTACCGCCCCAGCGCGCTGGACATCGTGGAGATGGCGTAGTCCTCCCTGGTGTAGGGGTATTGCACGTTCATACGGGCCAATATGCCGTCAAAACCCGGCAGGGTGAAGAAGTCGTATTGGCACAGGCCGGGCTTCTCCTCGCCGGGGAGGTGCAGCTCGCCCTCGATGCGCAGGCCCTGCGCCCGGCCGGCGAGGGGCAGGGCCGCGCGGCGCTTGTGTGTGATGGGATAGTTCTTCTTGTCGTAAGTCAAAAACGTGCGGAGGAAATCTTTGCCGGCGATGGGCTTGCCCCGGTAGGCGACGGACAGCGCCTCGCCGTGCTCGCAGACGCGCAGGGTGAGACCGCCCGATTCAAGGAGGCAGGGGGCAGGAGGCAGGGGGCAGGGGGACGCGTCGTTGGTCACGTCGATCTCGCATTGTTCAACGCTTTCTTCGAAGCGCAGCAGCACGAACGCGCCGGCGATAGAACCGTCCTCGTGCCAATCCAGGGCGATGCCGCCGAAGCTTTTCATGCCTTCGGCTTTTATTTCCAGTTGTTCGATTTGGGGCAGCCAGCCCGGCGCGAAGCGCAGTTCCGTGCTGAGGATGTTCCCGCCGTCGGGGTTGGTCAGTGTCAGCTTTTCGGGCTTTGGACGGGCGGAGAGCTCCTTTTCGAGCATCTCCTCCGAAAGGGCCAGGGCCCTGCGCTCGCGGTCGATGTTCAGCACCGGCGAAGCCAGGCCGAAGTGCGTGGTGGAAAGCAGCAATACGCGCTCGTCAAAGGCGGCGGATAATTCCCCTCCGTTGGAGGGGTGGCCGCAGGCCGGGGTGGTTGCATGCGCCAATGCCCTTGCCCGTTCCAATCTGGTCCAGATTTGCCGGTTGAAGGGCTTCTCCGCCCAGCTGGCGTAGCCCGTGTAGCCGCCGTCGGCGGTGTCGTGCCCGAAGGCAATCTCGCCAATCGGCGCGTGGGTGGAGAGGTACTCCCCCGGGGTGCTGAAGACTACGAAGTCCAGGTCGGCGACCTCCTCGGCGTAGCCCAAAATGCCCTGGGTGTGGGGGATGCGCCCCAGCGGGCCGGGCAGGCCCAGGGGCTCCCAGAAGGGCGCGTCGGCGTCCATGTTGATGAATACCAGCACGTCGGTATCGATCGCGCCGCTCTCCTGTTGGGCGTGTAAATCCTTGGCCAGGGCGCGCAGGGTGCCCGCGTCGATGACGTCCGCGTTGGAGTACGTGGGCAGCACGGTGAGGCTCTCGCCTTGGTAGGTGTAGGTCAGCGGGTTGAAGGCCAGGGCGTCGGGCAGCTGCGGCACGATGGTGCGGAAGGCGTCGAAGGGCACGCAGCTGTAGTACAGGCACAGGGCCTCGATGCCGTTGCGGTTGTAGTCGCGCACCTGCGAGGGCGTGAACATGACCTCCTGGGGCCGCACGATGGGCGCGCAGCCGCCGAAGAGGTCGGCCAGGCCGGAGCCCTTCTCGTTGGTCACGGCCCACTGGATGGAGGCGTCGAACTCCTCCGGGGTCATGGCCCCCAGCGCGCCGTTGTTGTAGCCCATGATGATGTTCTCGTCGCCGCGCTTCTCCACGCGCTCGCGCACGCCCTCGATGATATCGGGGGCGTACTTCGGCAGGATCTCCTCCAGGGAGTAGGCGTTCTCGAAGTCCCAGGTCCCTTTGGCCGGGATACCCCGGTCGTTGAGGTCGTTCAAAATCGCGATGATCTTGCGGATGATGCGGATGTCGCCGCCGAAGCCGGTGGCGTCGGGGGTATCCCCGCGGTAGGAATGGTAGCAGTTGACGTGGAAGCCGAAGGCGATGTGGACTTTATGCATGGGAGGCTCCTTTGTTTTGATAGGATAATCATAGCGCACGGGGGCGGGGTTGTCAAGAAAAAAACACTTGACAAAACGGGTTTTATCGTATATAATGCTCATATGAGCATGTGCTCATATGAAAGGAGCAAGCCATGGAAGAACACAATATCGAAACGTTATACGACCTGTCGGAGCTGTTCAAGGTCTTCGGCGATACCACGCGCATCCGCATCCTCACCGCGCTGCGCGGGGGGCCGCTGTGCGTATACCACCTGGCGGAAAGGCTCGAAATGGGGCAGAGCGCCATCTCGCACCAGCTGCGCCTGCTGCGCAATGCCGGCCTCGTACGGGCAAAGCGCAGCGGCAAGACCGTCAGCTACACCCTGGACGACGCGCACGTGGCGCAGATCATCGACATGGGGCTGGCCCATGTGCTGCACGGGAAGGGGGCGCACGGCCATGACGAGTGAACCCTGCGCCTGCGAAAATACTTGTGTATGCGCAAGCGCTTGCGCTTGCGGTGCTCCGCACGGCCACCCCGGCGCTGCGCGCCACCCCTCCAAGGAGGGGAATTGGTCTCGCTTTCTGCCTTGGCTTTTGCTTGGCCTGGCAGGGGGATGCCTTGCGGTTATGTTTTTTATTCCCGAAGATGGACTGACCGGCCTGATTTTGGGCCTGGCTGCGTGCCTTTTGGCCGGCTGGAAGGTCTTTTGGAGCGCCCTGCGCTCTCTGCTCAGGCTGCGATTCGACGAGGGCATGATGATGCTGGTGGCCGCGGCGGCCTGCTTCGCCCTGCGGGATTACCGGGAGGCGGCGGCCATCGCGCTGTTCTTCGCCCTGGGGCAGCGGCTGGAGGGCCTGGCCTCCGTGCGCAGCAGACGGGCCGTGGAGGCACTCTCGGCGTTGCGGCCGGACGAGGCCCACCGCAGCGTGAACGGGCAGATCACCGAAACCGTGCCGGCGGAGGCAATTGAAATGAATGAGGAGATCACGGTGCTGCCCTTCGAGCGCGTGCCTCTGGACGGCGTGGTGCTCGCGGGTGTGTCGGGCGTGGACACCTCGTCGATGACGGGCGAAAGCGTGACCCGTGAAACCGGCCCCGGGGACGCGTTGCTCAGCGGCTTCGTCAACGGCGGCGGGAGCCTCACCATGCGCGTGACGGCCCTGGCGAGGGATTCGGCGGCCTCGCGCCTGCTGCAGCTGG